>JADLCA010000448.1 GCA_020847495.1 Candidatus Hydrogenedentota bacterium
ACCACCACATGCAGGTCGGCAAAGTGGAAGGGGCGTTCCTGCGCATGCTGGCGCGTCTCACAAACGCGCGGCACATCCTCGAGATTGGTACCTTCACCGGGTACAGCGCCCTCTGCCTGGCCGAAGGCATGGAGGACGGAGGGCGGCTCATCACCTGCGACGTCGATCCGGAAGCGACGGATATTGCGAAACAACACTGGGCCCGCAGTCCGCATGGCAGCAAGATCGAATTGCGCCTGGGACCCGCGCTCGAGACTATCGCGGCCCTGGAAGGGCCATGGGACCTGGTCTTCATCGACGCCGACAAACAGAATTACATCCACTACTGGGAGGCGGTCATGCCCAAGGTCCGCCAAGGAGGCCTGCTCGTCGCCGACAATGTGCTCTGGAGCGGACGCGTCGTGAATCCGCAGAAGGAAAGCGATTTCGCCGTGGACCGCTTCAACAAGCACGTGGTCTCCGATCCCCGTGTGGAGGCGGTGCTGCTCACCGTGCGCGACGGCATCACGCTGGCTTGGAAGAAGTAGAAATCGAAATCTACTGCGGCTTGACGTGCTGCGTGAAGAAGTCCCAGATGACGCGGCTCGCGTCCATATCCTGGCTGGTCACTCCTACGAGCCGCTGGAGCATGGGAGTGCTTCCGGGCCATGTGTGGCCTCCACCATTCACACCGTAGAACACGACTTCCGCACCGTCCTGGCCTGGCGCATACGTCTCACGATAAATCGTGGTTCCATCCGCCGGATCCGTGTCGGGTAGCTGCTCGGTGACAGGTGGCGTGACTGCCGCGTTGTTGTCCACCCAGAACTGAACCATGCTCGCCGCGCTGTCGTACTCGCTCTGCAAGAATGGCCCTTGCTGCACAGTCCCCCCTTCCCACGGGAAGAAGGGATCGTCTACGCCCTGAATGAGCAGGGTCGGGAGTGGGGAAGAGGGGTCGCACACATCTTCCCAGCCCACCGGCAACGTAATCATCACGGAGGCGATAGCCGCGAAGCGCTCCGTCAAATCGCAGCCGAGCCGCTGGGCCATGAGCGCCCCGTTTGAAGCTCCAGTCGCATAGACGCGACGAGCGTCGATGGCGTACTCCTCCTGAATCTCCGAAATGAGCGCATCGATGAATGCGACATCGTCCCGGCCTTCCGGAGGGCCATTAGGCTCGTCCGTTGGGTCACCATTCCACAAGCGGGTACGGCCGTCGGGATACGCCACGATAAAGCCCTCCGCTTCCGCAACCGCATTGAAATCCGTCATGCGAGACATCCCGCGCCCGGTCGAGGCAAACGGGTGCAGCGCGACCAGCAGCGGCACTTCCTGTGAATCCTCGTAGGAAGCAGGCACATACAAATCGTACGTGCGGCGAACGCCTTCCACGTTAATCGAGGCGGAGATCAGACCCGGATTCGGCAACGGACATCCCGTGCACAATCCAGCCGCAACGAGGGAAAGGATGGCGGGTCGAGTATCTTTGCGGAATCGGCCGTGATGAAAGATGAACGAACTGAACATGGACGCACTCCAGAATGCCTGAAACCTGAATGCTCGACTAAACGGGATATCCTCTCCCGCCCATAAAACCAATCTCGTCACGCCCTCATTCCCGTTGCGCACTGCCCCCCGAGTGCGTGGAGCTGCCCCGGACATCCAATATTCCCAGCCCGAACGAGAGCCAGAACACGAGAGTGGTCGCCACCACGCTCAATGCAATGGCCGCCGCCAACACGTCCGAGGGTACGCCGCCCACTTCGTGGATCAGTACCGCGGTCGCGAAATAGGGCACCCCCGTGGCGTTCGGCGTGAACGGTATCGCGCTTGCCACGGCATGAACGCCTTTAGCCGCCGCCATCAATGTGAATGTGACCTCCGAATGGAAGGCTTGATACAGCAACACGCCGGCCCAGACGTCGAGACATCCCGCGGCCACAGTCAGTAGCACCGCTTGAGGCGATACGCATATGAACGTATTCGTTTCCGCCGAAATCGACGCGAGCAATCCAAGTATTCTGCGAGCAAGTGAACCTTCAGTGAATCGTGATGCGATACCCACGAAGAGCTGCTGGCGTGTTAGGAGCACGAGAAGGCCCAGGAGGGCCGCGCTCAGGAGGATTGCAATGAGCAAGATGAAGCTGCGTTGTGGCACCTTCAACGCGAGGAGACCCACAATGCCGAGACCCAGCGTCACGCCCATTTCCAGGATGCGATCCAGGACGATCCACGCCGCCATCCGCGCGTTCCGGTGACGACGAAGCGCGAGTGGCGAGAGTTCTCCGATGCGGCCCGGAGACCATTCGCCCGCGGCTTTCGACAGGAAGAAGGCGCCGGTGGAGCCGCTCTCCCTGCCGAGCGCCACGCGCCATTTCAGAACGCGAACCCAAAGCCCCGCAACGGTGACGGCCGTCATAAACAGGAATATGGGAAGGTCAACACCTGCCACGGCTGACCGCAAACGACCCCACCCGATGTACGAAACACACGCCGCGTAGAGACCGATACCGATGGCCCACAGCAGCAAGCCGGTTATGCGCCGGTGCTTGGCCCTCGCTCCCCCCTGTGGTTCCATCTCGCTAATGCTGGTGTTCTCCGGGATGTTCCGCGGACGCGTGCGCATCGTAATGCTCTTTCAGGAGGTCCAACCCAAAATCCCCTTCAAAATCACGCCACACCGTGTGGATGTGATTGGCGTCATTCTGGGTGTTGTCGTATTCGATCAAGAATGTCGGCGCCTGCACCTGATAGTAGTGTTTCTGGCCTTTCTCCAATCCCCCCATCCACACGAACTTAATGCTGTCGAGCCCGGCAGCGCGAATGCGTGCTAGGCGCTCCTCCGCAAGTTCAATCCGCTGCGTGTTCGCATACACCTGGATAAGGGAGAGAAGAAGTCCTTGTTGCTCCGAGGTGAGTTGGGTGTACGCGATCCCACGGTCCTCTTGAATGGCCGCCTGACGCTGGACTCCCGTCACGATGTCTGGCGGTGCTTCCGGATTGACTACGCACAAAGCATGCTGCTCTTCATTCAATGACTTGACCAATTGGCGCCCGAGGTCCTCTTCCGCGGCGAGGGCTCGCGTTCCCGATAGGGTCCCCTGGCGCACCTCCGCCGGATTGGATCCAAGAAACTGCGGGCACGACGAGACGATCGCGCCCCCAAGGGCGGTCCAATGCAACGAGATGTGATGGCCCTCGTAGCGCAATCCCCACGTCTCCGTCAGCGACGGCTCGCCAAAGAACGTGAAGTAGAAGAGTTCCGGATCGCGGACGATGCGATCGCCCATGGCTTTGAGTACGTCCTCAAGGCTCCGAATCGTCTCGACCTTCTGATAGCCATCAGCGCTCAAAACGGCACGGAGCACGCCCAGCGCGAGCTGGCGTTGCTCTTCTGTCATCTTCTTGAAGGGTAGTCCTGCACGGTCCTTGGGCACGTAGTGCCAATTCAGACGCTCGTCCGAATTGAACGGCAGCACGGCCAGGGCGCGTTGTCCGGAATCCAGCGAAGCGAGGAACGCCGTGGAGGCCTGAACCAGCTCGTCCAGCGGGGCTGCGAACACGCTCGCCACACCCAACAGGACAGCCAACAACGCACACGCGAAAAAGCGCGGTCTAGACATAGATGTCGCTCCCAGGGTTGCCTTGCACGCGGAAACGCCGCCGTGTTCCGCCAATGAGGCGCTATCTTACCGGGTTTGGAAGGCTCTCCTCCAACAGAGACAAAGACGTTGACGCGCGTGTCTAATCGGCCGGATCCGGCGGATTGGTCATTTCGGATCAGTGTGGCATAGGCATCCGCGCCTGTGTCCTGTAGCAGGCGGGCAGCCAGGCAGGGAGTAGGGAAAGTGCGGGCCCTCTACTGAGACCGCAGGCAAGCCTGCTCCGCTAAAGCAGACGCAAGCCGCCGCACTCCAAATCAAGCGCGACCAGGAGCGCCAGCATCCCTGCCGGCTCTTACACTGGCCAGCAAGGCTGTCGCTGTACCGCTAGCACTTCGGCAGCATCATCAAATGGCCCGCTCCTGACCGCCGCGATCCCTGCGCATCAGATGAACGACGGCCCTGCGGAATGCTACGATACCGCTTCAATGCGGCGAATGAAGGCGCGCATGGAAACCAGAAAGAGCGGACGGAGTGGGATTTTCGTATGCAATGGTTGGTTTGTTG
The DNA here is from genome assembly GCA_020847495.1 of Candidatus Hydrogenedentota bacterium. Taxonomy (GTDB): domain Bacteria; phylum Hydrogenedentota; class Hydrogenedentia; order Hydrogenedentales; family SLHB01; genus JAHDWY01. Next base: position 4,152 of record JADLCA010000448.1, read on the forward strand.
TTGCTTGATGGCCTGTGCCCTCAGTGGTCAAGAAACGGCGCCGGCCAACAACGTCCCGAGTGCTGGCAGCTCGGTGGGAACCGCCGCGCCGCCCGCGGCTTCGCCATGTGGGGATTCCGCCATGGATGATTCCAGCTGCAAACAGGAAGAGCCAACCCCACTCACACCAGAACAGGAATCCGTTCTCGACACTCATTTCTGGGACGAATGGGTCGGTGAGAGTCTTGGTGTTTGGGTCTCCGTGGACGAGCAAGTGTTGCGCATTATCCGCAATCGTACGATCCTGTGCGCCTTTCCGTGCGCGACTGCGGAGAAAGGCACAGGTTTCATTGCCAACAGTATGCAGACCCCGCTCGGCTGGCACAGCGTCAAGACGAAAGTGGGAGAGGGCGCGCCATGGGGCCAAGTCTTCCGTGGGGCCAAGGCCGTGAGCCAGGTGTGGAAGCCCGGCGACCCGACGAAAGAAGACCTCGTGCTCACAAGGCTCCTGTGGCTCACGGGCGAAGAGCCCGGCGTCAATCAAGGCGGCAACGTCGACTCCTACAATCGCTTCATCTACATCCACGGAACCAACGATGAGGCCCGCATCGGGACGCCTTCCTCACACGGCTGCGTGCGCTTGAAGAACGATGACGTCATCAAGGCATTCGACCTGATCCCGAAGGGCGCCCGCGTGCTGATCTCCGAGCAGGCAAAGCCCTCGGAAGGGGCGGTGGCCCAAAACGCTTCACCCGCCCCGTAGTCCATGGCGCGGAACATCCCCCACGGCCCTACGGGCCTGCCCCCTTCAAAGGGGGACCCCTGAGGGCCCTTCGGGCCGAGGAGTATTAAATCTATGCAACACTAGTGTTGCATGGGTCCCCCTTTGAAGGGGGGTGAAGGGGGATGTTCTTCTCTTCTTGTCTTCGCCCAGGCTTGAAGTCGGCCGCTTATCCCCAGCCGCCCGCGGAACCCATGATGAATGGTAACACGGATGCGCCATTCGGACCCGTCATGATCGGCGCATCATCACCGTAACCTCGATACTCGACATGTCCGTCCATGAACAGCACGTTGCTCCCGCCGGGGATGTGGTTGAATACGAGCGTGTCCGGCGTGTAATTGCCCCAACCGGAGCCCGTACCCAGGGCCTCATTCCCATGATCGGTCATGCCCCATGCATCCATCATGGTGGGGATCTCACTCTGACCCATGGCCGAACCTGCCGGGCTGTTGATGTCCGTGATCAGAAAACGCTCGACCCCCTCACGCAGTTGGCGGTAGGAGTCCGGCAGCAAAGCGCCTGTTTCGTCCGTGGTGAAACCAAGCCCCACAAGGCCATGATTCCCAGTCGGCAACGCACCGTACGGGTCTTGGGCGTAGGACCTCTGCAGATCTCCTTCCCCGAAGCGCGGAACCGCAGAATTGCCCACGATCGGCCAAGCCGTGATCAAACATTCGCTCGTAATGCTGCCGAAGCCAGCATACGGTTTGCCGTACCGCGCAAAGTCATACTGCCGTGGCTTGACGCTGTAGCCCGGGTTTCCCCATTGCTCGTTGACGCTGTCCGGAGGCGGATACGTGAGGCTGTCGTAGCTGAACAAGGGCGCGCCGGTGTACCGCCACTGCCGCAACAGGAGCGCGGCGTCGGCGAGCTGGCCTCCGCTGCGCGTCGCATAGCCAATGTAGACATACGAACGCGCCATGGAAAGCAAGTCGTAGACGCATCCCATGTGATAGCCGTACTCATTGGCAGGCTTCGACTGCGCAATCTGCGTGTATTCATCGACGAGCGACGCGAGGTCGCCACTGATTTCCAGGATGCCGCCGGTCTGGTCGGCATGCGAGTCGGAAGGGCACTCCATGATCTTCGGATCGGTCCAATAGTCGGGGTATATGAGGTACGCTTCTGGTGCCAGGTTCCCGGTCAGCGTCCACCACGTCGAACCCTCGCCGAAGTGGTAGTCCAACTGGCGATTCTCCAGAGGGGGAAACGCGCCTTGGTTCTCCCCCGCGAAGATCTTGTAGATGACGCCCCACTGCTTGAGGTTGTTTGCGCACGAAGCCCGGCGCGCCGCTTCACGGGCCCGGCCCAGCGCGGGCAACAGAATCGCGGCAAGAATCGCGATGATGGCAATTACCACCAGCAGTTCAATCAACGTGAAGCCCCGGCGCGCGCCGCGCAAGGCGGCTGCCCTCGGGCAAGTCCGAATCAGTCTCATGGTCCTTTCCTCCCCATTCTCCGCGCGCACCGTTTTGACAGGTGCCGCGCGTGTGGAACACGTGTGGTCGAGGCTCAAGTGTTCTCGCGGAAAAGTAGGCAGGAAATGGGTGGAAGACCACGTCTCCTGCTGCAACTCTTCCTCGAAGTTGCCGCAAGAACGAGCACCCAAGGTCAGGTCTTCTGGCT
>JADLCA010000449.1 GCA_020847495.1 Candidatus Hydrogenedentota bacterium
ATCAAAGGCCATTTCAGTCCGCTCAGGTCCATGAGTGCCTCCTACATCCCGATCATGCCGCGCACGCGCAGCACCCAATCGCTCAGAACCGGAATCTCAAACAGGCTCGCGATGACGCCCACGACGAGTGCCAGAACCACAAGAGAGATGATCGTGCTCACCAGCTTGCGCAGTTTCGCCTTCAGCCCCAGCGGGCCACGCTTCGCATCGAGTTTCTGGGCCCGGTCAATGAAGTTCTCGTGCTTCACCTTGCACTCTTCGCTGCAGAAGAGTCCCGTCGGGCCCGTCACCTTGCAGGCCCCGCAGAACGGTTTGCCGCACTGCTTGCAACGCCCCACCGATTCGATGCTCCGGTGGTTGATGCATGTGGAACCTATACCACCCAATGCCATAGACGCTACCTCCCAGCAAATCGGACTTGCCCGTCAAGCTAAGAACCCAGGATTCACAGTATACACGTTTTGGGCACCCTTGTGGGAGAGGCACTTGGGGGAACAAAGCCAGGAGCACCGCACTCCACACAAGACACAGGCGAGGGCGCCTGTGCCACTCGCGCTTGCCCCGCCCAGGTTGCTTCTCCCTGTCTTCCAGGCCTTTGTTGACAGCAGGATTCTGACAGTCTCAGACAAACAATGAATCGCAGATAGACGTGTGGCACAGGCGCCCTCGCCTGTGTCTTCAATCTTTCCGATCCGTCCGATTCAGCATGTGGGAAAGGCCCCCCGCCCGGTCGCCCCGGAGGCCCCCCATCTGCTACACTTCGCCGGTTATGGACTGCGATTTCTCATTTGAGGTGCTGGCCGAAGACCCGTCCTGCGGGGCGCGCGTGGGCCGCATGACCACGCCCCATGGCGTGGTCGAGACCCCCGTCTTCATGCCGGTCGGCACCCAGGGTTCCGTGAAGGCGCTCTCGCAGGAGGACCTGCGCGAAATCAACGCCAGCATCATCCTCGGCAACGCCTACCACCTCTACCTGCGCCCCGGCACGGAAACCCTCGAAGCCGCCGGCGGCCTGCACCGCTTCATGAACTGGGACCGGCCCATCCTCACGGATTCCGGCGGGTTCCAGGTGTTCAGCCTCGGCCACCTCAACAAAGTCACTCCGGATGGCGTCACCTTCCAGAGCCACATCGACGGCTCACGCCACCTTTTCACGCCCGAACGGGCCATCGACATTCAGGTGTCCATCGGCGCGGACATCATGATGTGTTTCGACGAGTGCACTTCCTACCCCGCGACGCGCGAGGCCGCCGCGGAATCGATGCGCATGACCGCGGACTGGGCCGCGCGCTGCAAGGCGCGCTGGCTCGAGCGCGAGGTGGCCTCGCAAGCCTTGTTCGGCATTGTGCAGGGCAGCACCTACGAGGACCTGCGGCGGGAAAGCGCCCAGCGCACTGTAGAGATTGACTTCCCCGGTTACGCCATCGGCGGCGTGAGCGTGGGCGAAAGCAAGCAGGAAATGGCTGCGGCCGTCGAGTGGACCGCGCCGCTGTTGCCCAAAACGAAACCGCGTTATTTGATGGGCGTTGGACCGCCCGAAGACATCCTCGAAGCCGTCCAGCGTGGCGTCGATCTCTTCGACTGCGTCATGCCCACACGCACTGCGCGCAATGGGAGCCTCTTTACATCACAAGGGCGGGTCAACATCAAGAATGCAGGGTATGCTCGCGATTTCGGACCGCTCGATCCGGCGTGCAATTGCCTGGTGTGCCGCACGTACAGCCGCGCGTATCTCAGCCATCTGTACCGGTCAGGTGAGATATCGGCGTTGCGGCTGAATACTTTACACAACCTCAGCTTTATGGTACAATTGGCCGCTTTGGTGCGCCAAGCCGTAAAATCCGGCGCGTTTCTGGAGTTCAAGCGGGAATTTCTCCACGCATATACGGCCACGTAGGCCGGCTTTTCTTTTCCAAAGGAGTCAACACGTGTTAGATCGCAGCATTGCCCTGATTTACCAGGGCCTGACCCTGGCCCAGGCCGAGGCGCCCGCCGCGGACGCCGCGGCCCCGCCGGGACCGGACATGAAGAGCCTGTGGATCTTCTTTATCGCGTTCATGGCGATCATGTATTTCCTCATGATTCGCCCCAACCAGAAGCGCGAGAAGGAACGCCGGGACATGCTCAGCTCCCTCGCCAAGGGCGACAAAGTGGTCACCACCGGGGGCATTTGCGGTACGATTGTAGGTCTCACCGACAAGTCGGTGGTGATCAAGGTCAGTGACGAACCCATCGTCAAAATCGAGTTTTTGCGGGCAGCCGTTTCGCGCGTCGCCGCGCGGGACGAAAAGAGCGAATAACCGGGGACGGGCGACAGTATCGCCCGCCCGGCACTTGACGTTGCCAGCAGGCAACGCAAGCACTGGAGTCATCGATGAAAAAGCACCTAGCACGGACCCTTCTCATCTACGCGACCCTCGTGGTGGCCGCCATCTACGTCTATCCGACCATCGGGTGGATGACCCTGTCGCCGGAAGAGCGCACCGCGCGCCTGGAAGCCTGGAAAACGGAAGACGACAAGGTCGAGCGCCTGTCCGCGTGGGAGGAAGCCACAAAGAAGGTCAGACGCTGGGCCATGTGCGATCGCGACATGGTGATCAATCTGGGCCTCGACCTGCAGGGCGGCGTCCAGATGGTCGTCGGAATCAACATCGACGGCATGGACCCCGAAGCGAAACAGAAGAAGCTGGACATCGGCATGACGGAGTCCGACATCCTCGATGAGATGCAGCAGCAGGTGCTACAAACCATCGAGCGGCGTGCCAGCGAATTCGGCGCAAAGGAGCCCATCATCCAGACCATGGGCGACCGTCAAATCCAGGTTCAACTGCCCGGCGAACAGGACGTGGAACGCGCCCGGCAGTTGATCATGAAGACGGCCTACCTGACCTTCCACATCGCCGCGGGCCCCGAGCAGACCGCGAGGGTCATCCAGAATATCGATACGCACTTCAAGGGCGATTTGTTGAAGCGCCTCCAAAGGCCCGCTCCTGGCGGCGATATGGTCATGCAAATTCCCCTGGACCAGATCGACTATGTGCGTGACCTGATCGCGAAGGCCAAGGAAGTGCCCGGCCTCATTCCCGAAGGTTTCATAATCGCTTTGGGGGGCAAGCCCAAGCCGTGGGATCAGCAGTCGTACGGGATCTACCTGCTGCACGAAGAAACGATGATGACCGGTGACGGGCTCACCCAGGCCATGGCACGGCCGGACGACAAGACCGGCGGCAGCTCCTGGATGATCCTGTTCGAACTCGACAGCGCCAGCGGCCGCATCTTCGGCGAGCGCACCAAAGCCAACATTGACAATCCCATGGCGATCGTGGTGGACGGCGTCGTCGAGTCCGCTCCGGTCATCCGCGATCAAATCACGACCAGCGGCAGCATCACAGGCCGCTTCGTGCGCGAGGAGGCCCAGGACCTCGCCATCGCGCTCAATTCCGGTTCGTTGCCGGTGCCGATCGTCGAGGAACAGACCGGAGTCGTGGGACCTCGCCTTGGCGCGGAATCAATCAATAAAGGCGTGTGGTCGGCCCTTGTCGGTCTCATTCTCGTCGTGGTGTTCATGCCGATCTACTACCGTCTGGCCGGAATCGTCGCCAATATCGCGCTCGTGCTCAATGCGGTGCTTATCATCGCCGCCCTAGCCTACTTCGGCGCCACGTTGACCCTGCCCGGCATCGCGGGCCTGATCCTCACGATCGGTATGGCGGTGGACGCCAACGTGCTGATCTTCGAACGCATGCGCGAAGAAATCCGCAACGGCAAATCGCTCGCGGCCGCCATCGACGGCGGGTTCGCGCACGCCACACCCGCCATCATGGACTCCAACGTAACGACCCTCATCGCGGCGGTGGTCCTGTTCCAGTTCGGTTCCGGTCCCATCGAAGGATTCGCGGTCACCCTCGGCATCGGCGTGTGCGCCAGCGTCTTCTCGGCACTGGTGATATCGCGGTCCATCTTCGATTTCTTTGCGACCCGCAAATGGATCAAGAACATCTCGATGGCCTCGATTATCAGGCATGACAGCCGGATCCCCTTCATGCAGTACCGGCGCGCGGGGGCGATTGTCAGTATCGCGGGCATCGTGATCGGACTTGGACTCTTCGCGATGCGTGGCAACGACAACTTCGGCGTCGAGTTTTCCACGGGCACGAACCTTGTCCTCAACATCAGAAGCGATCAGCAAGTGACCGATGCGGAAGTTCGCACCGCTCTCACCACCGCGGGCTTTGTCGAACCGACGGTGACCGAATATGAGTCGGAGGGCGAAGGTGCGCAGAACCGCTTCATGGTGCACCTCGGTGAAGCCGTCACGAACGCGGAAGGCGGCGAAAGCACGATTTCCAGCCGCGTTCAGGAAACCTTGAAGCCGCTCGCCGGAGGCGACTCCGCAAAGGTCGAAATCGAGAAAGAGGATATGGTGGGCCCGACCGTCGGGCGCCAGTTAAAGTGGGATGCCCTCAAGGCCATCATCTACTCCATCGTTTTCATTGTCATCTACCTGTGGTTCCGCTTCGAGTTGAACTACTCCGTGGGCGCTATCATCGCCATCGTGCACGACGTTGCGATCACGCTGGGCTTCTTCGCCCTCACCGGACGCCAGATTTCGCTGGGGGTCGTGGCGGCGATACTGACCGTCATCGGCTATTCGTTGAATGACACAATCATCGTGTACGACCGCATTCGCGAGGACGTCAAGTTGTATCGAGGAAGGGGTCTCAGCCTGCTGGAGATCATGAACCGAAGCGTGAACGAGACCTTGAGCAGAACCTTGCTCACCAGCGGCACGACGCTCTTCGTGGTGCTTGTGCTCTATTTCTTCGGGGGCGATACCATCAACGACTTCGCTTTCGCGCTGCTGATCGGTATCGTCGTGGGAACGTACTCCTCGATCTTCATCGCCAGCCCGGTTGTGTACTACTGGAACCAGTGGCGCGAGCGCGTCAAGTACGCCGGCAAAAAGCCCGACGAGGGTCCGTCCCAGCGCCGCCGGAAGAAGTCGGAAAAGTCCAGTTCCGTCGAGAATCCCGCATAGCGGCAGAGTGAAGTAAGACTCGCGCGGGGACGTTGCGCCGGACGGCGCGCGTCCCCGCTCTTCTTTTTCCGATGGAACGGCTCCGTACCCAGGAAGACACAGGCGAGGGCGCCTGTGCCACACGCCTATCTGCAATGCGCAGGTCAAAGGAAGTGACAGGAACTTGGGGCAAATTGAGGACTGCAAGAAAGGAAGAACACTGGCATGCAAGGCAAGCACGTGTGGCACAGGCGCCCTCGCCTGTGTCTTGATCGGCGTTGACGGTTACGCCCCCAAAGTCCCCTGCATGTATGCCGCGGCCACATCGCCCTTCTTGATTTTGCCGGTGGCCGTTTTGGGCAGCTCGCTGACAAAACTCACCAGCCGGGGGCACTTGTACGCAGCCAGATTCTCACGGCAGTAATCCATGACTTCGTTCGCCGTGGCCGTATGACCTTCGGCCAGTTTGACCGCCGCGAGCACTTCCTGGCCCCACTGCTCATCATCCACGCCCACCACGCAGCACTCCTCAACGCCGGGCATGGTCGACAAGACATTCTCGACCTCCGTGGGATAGATGTTCTGCCCGCCGCGGATGATCATCTCCTTCAAGCGCCCGGAGATGTACAGGTAGCCGTCCTCGTCGAAATGGCCGAGATCGCCGGTCCGCAGCCAGCCATCGCGGAGCACCTCGTTCGTAGCCTCCGGGTTCTTGTAGTAGCCCTTCATTACGGTCGGTCCCGCAATGAGAATCTCGCCGGTCTCACCCACGGGCACATCGATCCCGTCGCTTCCCACAATGCGGATGCTCGTGTAGCGCAAGGCCGGGCCCACCGAGTTCCAACGGATGGGGTCGCGGGCGTCGGCGGCCGCGCTGGCGCAGGTGGCTTCGCTGAGGCCATAGCCCATGATCAGCGGGACCTTCAGCACTTCCTGCGTCTCTTGATACGTTTTCTCCGGCATGGGCGCCGCGCCGGACGCAAACAGCCGCATCGAGCTGAGGTCCCTCGGCTCCGCCCGCATCAAACGGCACATGACGCTGTAGATCGTGGGCACGGCGCTCATGATGGTGGCCCGGTACTTCTCGATGGAGGGCAGGATTGCGAATGGGTTGAACTTTTTCATCAGCACCACATCGGCGTGGGCCATCAGCGGCGCGAGAATGGAGACCACCTGGGCGTTCACGTGGAACAACGGCAGTACGAGGAGGAAACGGTCAGTCGGCCCCATGTTGATCACGTGGACCAGCATGCGCGCGTTGGCCAGATAGTTCCGGTGCGACAGCACCACGCCCTTCGGCTTGCCCGTCGTGCCGGACGTGTAGATCAGCGCGGCGTCATCCCCGTGCTCGGCGGCGATTGGCGGAATCTCACGCGGATGCTCCAACAAGTCCGAGAAGGACTGCGCCCCTTCAACCGCTTCCCCGATCACATAGAAGCGCTTGAGGTTGGGGAAAAGGCTCTTCGCCTGTCCCAGCAACGGCGCAAACTCCGGGATGGTAATCAGGGTCTCCGCATCCGAATCAGCCACAATGTGTGCCAACTCGCCGGGCTTCAGCATGGGGTTCACGGGAACCACGACCGCCCCGACGCGCCCCGACCCGAGAAACACGTAGAGGAACTCAAGGCAGTTACCCATCAGGAGAACTATCTTGTCCCCCTTGCGCACCCCCGCCGCGTGCAGGTTCGCCGCGACGCGTTTCGCACGGTCGCGCATCTCCTGGTAGGTGACCTCTTCCCCCTCGCAATAGACGAAGACCCGTTCGCCCTCGGATTGAGCCCGCTCCTCCAACAATTGCGTAACTGTCACAGCACCAAACCCTCCGCCCCCGCCACCTGCCCGACCATCGCAACACGGTGATACTGTGGGATCATCAAGAATAACAAAACGGTGAGGGGATGCCGCAACAGGCATCCGCCCCACCGTCATGAAAGCTGGAACTCAGCCGCCGACCGAGTTGCCCAAGTCGTTGAGCATCGTAATCATGGGCACGAAGAGCGCCAGGAACAGAATCATTACGACTAGACCGATGACCACGGTCAGTACAGGCTGCAGCAGCTCGCCCAGCGTGCTGATGGTGATGCCCAGCTCTTCTTCGTACGTCAACGCAACGTGCTCGGCGATGGAATCCAATTGACCGGATTCCTCGCCGGTTACGAGCATATCGACGACCACCGGCGGGAAAATCCCGCGCGCCGCGCGCATGGGCTGCTCGATACCTTCGCCGCGTTCGACCGCGTCCCGTACCCCCTGAAGCGCGTGGGCCATGGCCTTGTTGTGAATCACATTGCGAACGAGGTCGAGGGTCGTCATCATCGACAAACCGCTGCGCAGCAACAGCGACAGGGACTGCGTGAATTCCACCACCGCGCGCTTGCGCACGATCGCCTTCCCGATCTTCGGGATCCGCATCTTCCAGCGATCCAGCCGGATGCGCCACAGCGGCATGCGGTGCAGCACGTTGTACAACACGATCAGCACAATAATGACAACGGCCACCGTTCCCAGCACCTGCCACGAACTCAAGACGTTCACGGTGTTAATCAATGTCTGGGTGTACCACGGAATCTGCGTCTCCAGTTTCGCGAAGATTTCCTGGAACTGCGGCACGACCACCTTCGCGATCAGGAAGAGCACCAGGAAGCACACCACCACCAGGATGATCGGATAGATCATGGCGCCGCGCATGCGGCGTACCATCATCTCGCGGCGTTCGCGATACACGATCAGGCGCTTGAGCACGGTTGTCAACGTACCGCTCGCTTCACTCGCCTTCACGAGGCTGATGAAGACCGGGTCGAACTGGCGCGGGTGCCGTTCAAAGGCCTGCCACAACGCGTTCCCGTTCTCCACGAAGCTGCAAATATCGGACACCAGCGCCCGCACCCGGCCCTTCTCGCTGCGCTGCGAGAGGATGGTCAGCGATTTCAAGAAGGGCGTCCCCGCGTCGAGCAGCATGATCAGCTGCCGCAGGATGTCCGTAATGTCGTGATCGCTGACCGGGCCGATGCCCGAAGGAAAGAGGCTGCCACCCGTGAAGGCTCGCAAGGTGACGGGCTTGCTCTCCTCTGCCGCTTCCACCGCGTCATCGAGGTCAAACGTCGATTTCGCGGTGACCTTTCGTCCGCCGGTCCTTTTCGTGCTGCGCGAGACCCGCTTAATGCCCCCCGCGGCAGGCTTATCGCCTTTCATGGCCATGATCGGTCTTCCTCCCTTGCGTCTAGCTCATTACGCTGCGGCCGGCGCTGCTTCCGGCTCTTCAACCGAGGCTGTAACG
>JADLCA010000450.1 GCA_020847495.1 Candidatus Hydrogenedentota bacterium
GTCGTCCCCGTCTGGCGAAAGTCGAGGTGCAGGCCCGCTTCGTTCTCAGGGCCGCACCCAAAGCACCGGGCATCCCCGGCCGAGGGCTCCATCACTCGCAAGCACCGCCGCACGCCGGCCCGTTCGTTCCCGGCGGGCAGCAGATATCCGTGCAGAACTGCACAAGCCAGTGGATCGCATCCGGGTCAAGGCAGTAGCAGGCCGTGGGGCCATCGGCATTGCCGCGCACGATTCCGGCCTCGCGCAACACTTTCAGGTGCTGCGAGACCGTCGATTGTGCCAGCGGCAGTACCTCGACCAGGTCCGTCACACACGCTTGCCGCCGGCTCAGCTCCGTGACAATCCGGACGCGGGCGGGGTTTCCAAGCGCGCGAAAGATGGCGGCGGCCCGTTCTTCTTCGGTAGAAAGCGACTCGATGCTCTTCATGCCCTTGCAAGTGTATCGTCAAATTGGGCAACTATCCCCTGAGAGCACGTAGGAGGTAAGATGGAGCCTGGAGGCCGATGCTCGGCGAGGGGTTGTCATCTGCTGCTATGATACGTGCAACCGAATGGGTGGGTGATCATATGCCGTACGTCTACGTGGTCTTGAAGAACGGGACTTCCGTCGCTGTCCCCGATGCCGACAAGGCTGATTGGGAAACGGAGCGCGAGTCTATCAATCGCATGGGCTCTTCGATGGCCTCGAACCCCTCAGCAATGCGCCTGGTCTGCCGCAACGGCGAAAACGTGATCGCGAAGTTCAACGAGAAGGACGTAGCCGGCTGGGTCTGGCACGACGGCAAGCTCGCCTAGGCGTGGTACTCTAAAGCCATGGGTGGAACACCACGCGGCAAGGACAAGCCCCGGCCTAGCTATGAGGACGGGAAGTTACGCGACCCCTCCATCGAAGACTTGATGGACCCAACCACCGGCACTGATTTACGCAACTTGCTCGCTCGCGCCGTTGGGGTAGCCGCAAAAACAGACGGTGATAACATTGACCGCTAGTGGAACCGAAGCAGCATTCCTCACCGGGTGATCCCGAGGGGCGGCGTCTCGCCCGCAGACAATCAGTCTTGTTGTCGGAAGCGGGCCGCGTAGCTCATACACTCGAACGCCTACTCACAAGAGCCGGAATCGAAACCTCAGCCTTCGCAGAGTTGATCGGCGCGGTCACTCGCGAAGAACAGCGGCATTTGTTGAAAGCCTACGGTCGAATTGAGCCTAGGGATCGCTTCAAGGTGAAATCGGGGCACCCGCTTTTGGACGGGCGGCAGAAGGATCTCCTGTTCTTGGACGAATCGGGAAAATCTGGGAAGGGGCAGGAGCCGGTCTTTGCGCTGGGCGCGATCTCGATGACTCAAGAGGCCCACAAGAAGTACAAGCGGGCGGCCGACGCCCTCAAGAAAGAGTTTTTCGGGGACGACCGCATCACCTTCCACGAACCGCAGATGCGCCGTCACGAGACGATTTTTCGATTCGACGGAAAGGAAGACCGACAGCGCGAGTTCTGTGAGGCTGTCGATGATCTTGTGCGGAGCAGCGAATTTACCGTCTTCGGCGTGGCTATCCGGAAGACCGAGTTTGCAGAGTTCTTGACAGAGGGTTCCGACCCCTATCTGCCGTGGGACACCTACGGCGTGGCGATCCATTTGCTCTTGGAGCGTTACGTGGATTACTTGGCCAAGACGCAGCCAAAACGGTTGGGCCGTGCCACCTTCGAGAGCCAGGGACCGGTAGAAGATGCATCGCATCACTTGGAGTACACCTCCTTATTGCTTTCAGGGACTCAGTGGGTGCCTGCGACGAACTTCCGTAACTGGCTTGAGACAAGCGCCCGGTTCGTCCCGAAGGGCGGGAGCCACGGGACAGAAATCGCAGATATGTTTTCCCGCGATCTTTACGAGTGGGTACGCTATGGCTGCGGTGGCGTTCCCCGCAGATGGGAGAGCTTTAGCCAGAAAATATACCGGAGAGGGGATCTTCGGATGGGAAAGTTTGGGGTTAAGGTGTTCCCCGATGCCGATCTCCGGCCCGAGGTAGAGGCTCACCGCGAGTGGTGCGCCGGAAACTAAAAGCGCCCATCCCAACAGGGGGACGGGCGCCGATAGCGAAGACGCTATCCATTGGTGTCCTATTGTAGTGCCAGGCGGACGTTTGTCTAGCCCGCCGTGTCAAGCGGCGCATACCTGCCGTAGCGCCCATGCCGGGTCTTGGTCACCCGGCCCTTGAGCACCTTGTACAGCGGCTCCGCATCGTCCCGGTGGTTGTACCGGAAGGCATACTCATCCACGTAGGTCTGAAGCTTGTTTGCCCCGACCGCATGGTGAGCGCCTCGGATGCCGTTCTTGAGTAGGCTCCAGAACCCTTCGATCGTGTTCGTGTGGACGTTGCCGGACACGTAGACCTTGGCCGAGTGGTTGACCCGGCGATGCTTGAAACCGTGGTCTGCGAGCTTCGTATAGCCCTTGGCCTCATCCGTGAACACTGTCGCGTGAGGCATGACGTGCTCAACGACTAAAGGAATGAGGGCCGTCTTGCGGACGTTCGGGACAACCTGAGTCTTGAGCTTCCCGCCACGCTGCATAGCTCCAACCACGGCCACCTTGTTAGCCATCTGGTCGTGGAACTTCTCCCCGTTCTGGCGGTGCCTGTTGCTGAGCTTCCCGCCCACGAACGTCTCGTCAACCTCCACTTCGCCCCAGAGCGGTCCGTCGTCTTCGTCCATGAGCTTGCGGATTTGGTCGAACATCCGCCATGCCGTCTTGTAGGTGACGCCCAGCTCGCGCTCCAGTTGCTTCGCCGAGATTCCGCATCGCGTCGAAGCCATGAGGAACATGGCGTAGAACCACGACTTGAGGGCCGTGGTGGACTTTTCAAAGATGGTCCCGGCCAGCGGGTAGACGTGCGTGCCGCAGTAGTTGCAGGAATACGCCTTGCGCCCCGTGAGCTTGCTGTGAGGCCGCTCCTGGCCGCACTTACGACAAGCTACCCCGTCCGGGTAGACCATGCGGAACACGGTTTCGAGGCAGGCGTCTTCGTCGGGGTAGTCCCGGTTGAAGTCGGCGATGGTGTACTTTGGAGCGGCCATGCACGTATTTTATCCGAGTCCGTACGTGCTGTCAAGGGATAGTTACCTCAAATTGCGATGGGCGCCTATCCAGGCAGTATTGCCCTCAAGCGCTCATCCAGCTCGGCCAGCGGGCGGCCGCCCCCGAACTGCTCCAGCGCCGCCCTCCAACCGGGACTAAGGTCTGGAGCTTGTACGCCCCTACCGCGTGGTGAGCGCCCCGGATGCTGCCTTCCGGTACGACCACCGGAGCGATGCGGAGCCGATGTGCCGCGTGCTCAAGGGCTGGGTCACGAAGACGCGGCATGGACGCTACGGTCACTA
>JADLCA010000451.1 GCA_020847495.1 Candidatus Hydrogenedentota bacterium
AGGACCCACGCGGCCCTTGTCCCCCCACGTGGGTTCGGGGATAGCCTCGCCCGTATACGGATTCACAAACGGCACCAGCGGATCGGGTACAAGCCCCGGCGCCTCCGTGGCACGCGGCACGGAGTGGCGCAGCGGCACAAACACTTCGCAGTAGAGCATGATGCACGAAGCGGGTATCTCCTTCCCATCCGTGCTGCGCAGCGGCGTCGAGGATGCATTGCCTTTGCGGAGATTGCCGTCACGCGCCGTGACGACGACCTGAAAGGACTCGTACTCGCCCCTCGCGCCCGCGATAGTGGCCGTGGCTGAACCCGTAACCGGCTTGTCGGGCAGCACCCGCGCCGCGCCGTCCACAGCGGCCAGCTCGATGCTTGCGGCGGAAGCAAGGGGGCTCGCCACCACTATCACGATGGCCAGCACCAAGATGCGGAAGTGGCTCATGTTCAATCTCCTTTCCGATATGGATACCGCGCAGCAGTATACCAAGTCCGTGCCCAGCGCGGCGCGGCCGCAACCGAACAAAGGTGGTTGCCCACCGATTTCACTGAATACACCGATTCAAGAATGGGACCCGACAAAGGGGATGTAGACAGGGAAGACTCAACAGGGGGGAACGGGCGTCTCGCCCGTGGTATAAGAAGAATACCTCACCGCAGAGGCGCCGAGTCCGCAGAGGAACGCGGAGAATCGCGAGAGCGAAACGCTCCTCAGTACTGCCTCGCTTGCCAAGCGCGGCAGCACAGCGCGGTGCTTCGCAGGAGAACACTTCATGCTCTCAAACTCAAGGGTCGCATATCCTGCGCTGAAAGATGTGGCGCTGTCCGTCAGGCGCAAGATGTTGACGGTCAATAGATTGGCTAACAACCGCCCGATCGAATGCAGAAGTTTTTCTCGATGTTCGCCAATAGGGACCCAGGGCAGCCTGGCCGCAACCAAACGCAGAAGGCTGTCCACCGCTTTCACCGATTACACCGATCCAAGCAAGACACCAACAAGGGCAACCGACCAAGGGGGGAACGGGCGTCTCGCCCACAATTCGCGCCCACTCAATTGCAGAGGCGCGGAGTTCAAAGAGGAATGCAGAGGAACGCAAATGTACGCCGATACCGATGCGAGATTCACCGAGGCTACGTGCGGTCTCTCTTGAGGCCTGAAGGGCCGGAGCCATACTAGCCCAGGGCAGAGCGAAGCGCCGCCCTGGGAAGACGACGCCCCCCAATCTTGAGCGCTGAAAGCGCGGCCCCAGCAGCAAGAGGGGATAGAAAGGGGAACGGGCGTCTCGCCCGTGGTTTGCAATTTCCCGGCAACGCCCGGCTTCCACGACGGGCCTCCGTTCTCACGACGGCGGTTTTGACTCCCCTGGCGTCGCTCCAACGATCCATGTGCTCAGGCTGACGACAGCGACCGTCCCAACCGGAGTGAGTCCCCGAGCGAAGACGGGCTGTCCCTGTCTTCTGCCGGTGGCCATCCCATTGTCTGTTTGAAGCAGTAGTGCTATTCTTGCATAGGTACTGAGAGCCGAGACACCGTGAGACTCAAGATTTGGGGAACCGAACGAGAGGAGCGCGGCAGATGATCCCAGAACCCGCCAACCGGCCTTCTCTTAAAGACGTGCGCCAGCGCGGCGCACTGCAAAATGTGGCTGTGCGAGAAAGTGCAAGAAATGGTCCCCATTGCTCACCAGACCTGACGCGCTCCACTTCTTTGAGCACCCGACTCTCGCTAACTTCAAAACTAAGATCCAATACTTCAACATTGACGAAGAGTCTCCATGACAAACCACGCAGTTCCCGGCTATTCATGGCGTTTGTCCAAACTCTTCTTATGCTTGTTGCGATAGGGCTTTCGGAATTAAGGGCTGAGACCATCGATCAGACGATCCCGCATCTTCAATTTGTGGCGGCAAATTACTTGGCAGTCCCCAATCCTGTCCAGGGAGTCTGGCCCCAACGCGGGGGTCCAAGGGAAGTGCTCGCGATTGTTGACGTGCCTTCGGGTCGCAGGAAGACGTTCGGACGAGGGTGGCGAGTAGAGCACTTACTCACGACCGATGAGTCCCAGAAGCAGTTCATTGTAGTCTGCGGTACCGAGGAGCTTGTTCAAGTGCGCACCGTCTCATACGACGGCAAAATCACCGCCACAAGGGATATACCAGGACTTGGGGGATGGACCGTTCAAGACCTGGAGACGTTTGCGGCCTCGCCCGATGGAAGAGCCGTCCTTTACAACGACAGGGCAAGCAAGTGTGTTTACGCGATCGATCTGACTACGGGGGAGCGCGATCCGGTACTGGAGAATGTACAAGTCATCTTGGCTCAATCATTTTGGGTTAAGCCTGACACCGTAGTTCTCGCAATATGGTATGACTTTGCTCAATCGAACTCCCGCGCGAACTCGATTGTGGCGGTCGATATAGCCAAGAAGAAGACCGAAGTTGTTTACAGTGGCCGTAATTTCGCCCGACTCAGGGCAACCTTTGCTTTGTCTCCTGACCGAACCTCTCTTTTGTTCACCGATCAGATGATAGAGGAATTGAAATACCCTGGTCTCCTGGTAATGGACTTGCAGTCCGGAAGAACCCAACTGCTCAAAGCGCCCCAAGAAGGCGTTTTCATCAATAATCCGTGCTGGAGCGCCGACGGCGACAGGTTGGCCTATGTACAACACGTGCAGAAGAAAAAGCCGAAACTCGCAGAAGAGGAAAGGGAGCGGCTCTTACGTGATAGCTTAAGACTGTCCAAGAAGGAAACGATGACCCCTGGCGAGGCGAAGAGATTACAGGAGTCACTCGATATGCTCGTAGGGCCAGAGTATGAAGTAGACACGCAGGTTTGTATTTACTCACTTGCTGATGGTCAGGTTACCTGCATAAACGATCTTCCTGACGACATTTGGTCATATGGTCTTACATTTTTGGATAGTGCACGACTGGTGCTGGAAGTGGAATACGACGACGAAAGAAAGCGACCCGCATTGCTTATCGTCGATACTGGATCAGGGAAGGTCTCAACACTAGCGAAAGGGTGGTTCATAGGAGACATCACTTCAATCGACAAAGGGGGCAAGGTAATCTGTCTCATGGAGGAGTGATGATTCCTTCCCATTTGCACAAGTGCGCAGGAATAGACCGGTGTTGTTGTGGAAGTCCTCGGCAAAAAGGGTCAACGGCACCTATAGCGGGTGAGGCCAGTGGATGAGGACGAATGAAAGAAGACACTGACAATTTGCGGCTACTGTCCGGTTTAAGGCTCTATACAATCTATGTACTAATTGCTGCTATATGCATAACTGTAGCAAAGGAGTATGCAGGATTCTTCATTCTTCTGAGTGAAGAAGCGCATCTTCTACTGGGGCTGCCGCTCTTTTCGGTCTTTATGACTGCCCCTTACATCTTTCTGTTACTAATGGCCGTGAGAAGAAGGATATCGCTGTGGGCACGTATTGTTTACGCTGTCGCTGCAACGTTGGTGCCGATACCTGGCATATTGGATGTTTTTGGAAGCTTGCTAATGGATGAGTACCTGAACGCAGAGTTTCGTATCCTAACTTGGCAGTATGCGGCCGCATTAGGCATCGTGACGATTGGTGCTGTGATTGAAGTCCTTGAATCCATATTCGCAAAGAAAAAGATAGTTAGATAGATAAACGTCACACGTAACTATTTATTGCGGTAGTTTTGCCCTCCTAATCAGGCTCTTCACATGACACGGCGCCCGCCAAGCTGGACAAACGCACCGCCCCACCGGGGCACAATGAACAGCATAACGTCCACGGATTCATACCGGCGCTCATGTCTTTGGCTGCAGGCGTCCCAGCCTCACTCCGGTACTTTGTACTCGGTCCTCAATCGCTGCAGGGTGGCTTTCAGATCGGCTACTTGCTGTGCGTAGGCGGGGTCACTGTAGACGCTGTGCATTTCATGGGGATCCTTTTCGAGGTCGAAGAACTCCCATTCATCGGCGTCGTAGAAGTGGATTAGCTTGTAGCGCGCCGTGCGGACGCCGTCGTGCTTGGGCACGCCGTGCTCGCCCACTTCGTAGTAGTGGTAGTAGATGGCGTCGCGCCAGGGCGCGGCGGGTTCGCGCATGAGCGGCACGAGGCTGCGGCCCTGCATCTCCGCGGGCGGGGTGACGCCGGCGGCTTCGAGGAGGGTCGGCGCGAAATCAATGTTCTGGGTCAGCGCCTCGATGCGAGTTCCAGCGGCAATCGCCCCCGGCCAGCGCACGACGAGCGGCATGCGCAGCGATTCCTCGTACATCCAACGTTTGTCATAGATGCCATGCTCGCCGAGATAGAACCCCTGGTCTGACGCATAGATCACGATCGTGTTGTCGAGTTGGCCGGACCATTCGAGGTAGTCGAGCAGGCGGCCCACGTTTTCATCAATCGACGCGATGCAGCGCAGGTAGTTCTTGATATAGCGCTGGTACTTCCAGCGCACGAGGTCTTTACCCTGGAGCTTGGCTTTCTTGAACGCCTCATTGCGTGGACCGAACGCGGCGTCCCAGGCCCGCCGCTGCGCGGGCGACATGCGCCCCAGTGCATTCCCGCGCGAGTACTCCGCGTCTTTCCCTTCCTCGGGCGGCGGAACCTGGAGGTCGTACGCCATGTACATATGCCGTTCAATGGTCGCTTCATTCTTCGCGAGCGAGCTGGTGCGGCCCGAGTAATCATCAAACAGGTTCGGCGGCTCCGGGATATCGATATCTTCATACAGGTCGAGATGCTTGATGTTGGGCAGCCACGTGCGGTGCGGCGCCTTGTACTGGCACATCAGCAGGAACGGCTTCGCCGGGTCGCGCTGCTCCTGCATCCAGCGGATGGACAGGTCCGTGACGACGTCCGTGTTATAGCCGTAAAGCCTCCTCTTGCCCTCCGGGGATATGAAGTCAGGGTTGTAGTACTCGCCCTGCCCGGTGAGGATATCCCAATGATCGAAGCCCGTGGGGTCCGAACGCAGGTGCCATTTGCCGATGAGCGCGGTCTGGTAGCCCGACTGCTGGAGCAATTTGGGAAAGGTCACCTGCGATCCATCAAACGTGTCCAGGTTGGTCCGTTGGCCGTTGGCGTGGCTGTGCTTGCCCGTGAGTACCGCCGCGCGGCTGGGCGCACAGATCGAATTGCAGCAGGTGTTGTTCAAGAACACCGCGCCCTCGCGCGCGATCCGGTCAATGCTTGGCGTCTCATTGATGCGCGACCCGTACGCGCCAATCGCCGCGCATGCGTGGTCGTCGCTGAAGATGAAGAGGATGTTGGGGCGTGCGGGCAGAGCGGATTCGGCGGCGAAGGCGGGAAATTCAGCGAGTCCCAGACCCGCAGCGGCAGCAGAAACTCCGGTTCCCAGGAAGAGCCGCCGTGAAAGTGTGCGCATAGGGCCTGCCTCCTTTGCCGCGTCTATCCACTGCAGAACGCGGGACCGTGATCAACTGTTTTTCGTGCAGTGAGACGAGAATAGCAGAATCGACATTGTGACCGGGTATGTAGCAGCACGGGTATTCCAGCCCGGCACCGCGAGAATCCCGAGCGAGCCTGCAGGCCGGAGAAGGCGGGTTGGAAGTCCCGCATTCCTGGCCATACGCAATTCCATCGATTGCTGCGTGTCCATCGTTTCGAGATAGCCTGCCATGCGATTGCGGCTCAGACTACGGCGTAACGCGCCTATGCTATTCTTTGCACTAATCTATGGGCGCGAACGGACAACGCGGCAGACTTCGAGCCCTCACACAGTGAATAGCGTCAATAGACTTGGAGTAGAAAAGACACGATGAGAAGTAACAAGGTTCCCCGCAATCTCTCCCTGATACTCCTAGTGCTTATCCTCCAGAGTGGGTGTCATCAGAGCGCGCCTCCGGCTCTTCCGCAGGCCGCGGACGAGACTTCCGCGTACACCTTGCTCTCCACCGTCGGCTCCCCCGATGCCTACCTGCTCGACAAGCAGGGGCGCATCGTTCACCAGTGGGAGACCAACAGTCTGCCGGGGCAAACCGCCTACCTGCTTGAGAACGGGCATCTCCTCAAGACCGGCTCGAAGAATATGCAGGGAAACGGGGTCTTTTCCGGCGGCGGGGCGGGAGGCGTCGTGGAGGAGTACGATTGGGACGGCCAGCGTGTGTGGCGCTTCGAGTATGACAGCGACGCGCATCTGTTGCATCACGGACTCACGCCGCTTCCGAATGGTAACGTGCTGATGATCGCGTGGGAGCGCAAGAGCAGGGAAGAAGCCATCGCGGCCGGACGCGACCCGAGTCTGGTGGGCGACCAGGGTATGTGGCCCGACCATATCATTGAAGTGGAGCCATCGCGCCCGGAGGGCGGCCGCATCGTGTGGGAGTGGCACGTGTGGGACCATCTCATCCAGGAGATCGATCCGGCTTTGCCAAACTACGGAAAGGTGGCGGAGCATCCCGAACGCATCCACGTGAACCCGCCAAACTGGGTTGCCTCGCTTTCCGACGCGCAACGGGAAGAGTTGGGAGCGCTGGGTGACCTGACGGCGGCCCGGGAGCCGGAGCGCCGCAACGTTCACCCCGATTGGAACCACATCAACGCCGTGGCCTACAACGCGGAACTGGATCAGATTGCGTTGAGCGTGCTGGGCTTGAACGAGCTTTGGATCATCGATCACAGCACGACCACGGAAGAGGCCAAGCGCAGCACCGGCGGGCGCTACGGCAAGGGCGGCGATCTCTTGTATCGATGGGGGAA
>JADLCA010000452.1 GCA_020847495.1 Candidatus Hydrogenedentota bacterium
GCAGGGTGCCAATTACCGTGAGGCTGCTGAGGATCATCACAATGCTGCCCGCGAGAAACATGTCCTGCGCCATCAGGGCGTTGTACAGAAGCGGTCCAATAGTCGGAAGACTCAGCACGACATCCACGATCAGCGAGCCCGACACGATGAACGGCAACATCCAGCCGATGGTGCTGACCATGGGGTTGATCGCCAGGCGGACGGGATACTTGAGCAGCAGACGCCACTCCGGAAGTCCCTTGGCGCGGGCGGTGACCACATAGGGCATCTGCAATTGGTCCAGGAGATTCGCACGGATGCCGCGGATGAGCGCGGCGCTCCCTCCCGTGGCGAGGATGACGATGGGCACCCAGATATGTTTGAGCAGATCGATGAACCGTGCAACGGTCCATGGCGCATCGGCAAATGCATCGGAGTAGAGACCACCGACGCTCGTGCCGAAGTAAGCGTACGAGAAGTACAAGAGCACCAAGGCCAGGAGAAAGGGAGGCGTGGCCATCCCGATGAAGCCAATGAGTGTCAGCAGGTAGTCGAAGAACGAGTACTGGTGCGTGGCGGAGTAGATCCCTATGGGCAATGCAATAACCCATGTCAGCAGGATCGTCAGCACCGCGATGGTCATCGTGAGCGCCAGCCGTTGCCCGATGAGGGTGGTGACCGGCTTGTTGTAAGCGAACGACTGTCCCAAGTCCCCATGCAGGATGCCTGCGATCCACATCCCGTACTGCACGTAAACGGGCCGGTCGAGTCCATACCGCACGCGCAACGCCTCAAGCTGCGCCTGATCGACCTGCTCGCCGGTCTGAGCAAGATTGGCCTCGAGCGTGGTCAGATAGTCGCCCGGTGGCAACTGGATGATCGCAAATGAGATGATCGAAATGATGAGCAGTGTGGGGATCATCAGGAATATCCGGCGAAGGATGTATGCCAGCATTCGTGTGCCCCCGCGTGTTCAGGAGTAGACGAGAATCTGCCGATCGAGCGTTTCCGTGTGCGGGCGTACTATGTCCCAAGCCCGCCGGGGCAGTCAAGACATTGGCGCGCGTTTGCACACCACGGGCGAAAGATGCCAGTCTATCCGTCAACCACGCCCGGCCCGGCAGAAGGAGAGCGCCCATGAGCGAGTCCTACACCTTGATCCCAAACCTGCTCGAACAGATTGCCGTGCAGTCCGCGAGTATCGTCAGCAAGACTCTCTTTGCGGATGACCGCCTCAAGGCCGTCACCATGGCGCTCGACACAGGTCAGGAGCTGTCCGAGCACACGGCCGCCGTACCAGCCGTTGTGCATCTCCTCTCGGGCAAGGCGACACTCTCACTGGGTGCCGATACACACGTTCTGGCGGCGGGCGCCTGGCTGCACATGCCCGCCAAGATGCCGCACAGCGTGCTCGCGCATGAACCCACCGTGCTTTTGTTGCTTCTGATCAAGTCGCCATCCGTATGACCGTGGGCCCTTCCCGGGCACGGCACGAGACGGGGATACCAATTCGTATCTTTGGGGCCGAAAAAGCAACCGAATTGTAGGATCGAGTTCCCGCCGGGAAGTCCTTCCGCAGAACTCGACTAAGGACGAGATCGCTGCAACCGATT
Source organism: Candidatus Hydrogenedentota bacterium (assembly GCA_020847495.1). GTDB lineage: Bacteria > Hydrogenedentota > Hydrogenedentia > Hydrogenedentales > SLHB01 > JAHDWY01. Next base: position 1,593 of record JADLCA010000452.1, read on the forward strand.
CCAGGCGAAACACTTCCGTCCTCCGGCCCACCCGGCGCGCCCGACATGGCACAAGTGTTGCTCTCTGTATGAGGACCTCCTCAAGCGAGCAGAGTCTTGCGGGGGACAGTGTGCTCGCACACGAGTGGAGCGAGGTGCGGAAATCCTTGCGGCGGAAAAATCGCTTCGATATACTGCCTTCTCCGCATTTGTCGCATCTCGTGAGCAGCGCACCATGGAGAGGAAAAGCCCGTGAAAAAAGTTGAGGCGATCATCAAACCGTTCAAACTCGAAGAAGTGAAGGAAGCCTTGGCGGCGGTCGGCATCCAGGGACTCACCGTCACCGAAGTCAAAGGGTTCGGGCGTCAGAAAGGCCACAAGGAGCTGTACCGCGGCGCCGAATATGTCGTGGAGTTCCTTCCCAAGGTCAAGCTTGAGATCGTCGTCAACGACGACAAACTCGAACAGGTCATCGAAGCGATCGTCAAGGCCGCTTCCACGGGGCGGATAGGCGACGGGAAGATTTTCGTGTCGCGCGTTGAGGAGGCGATCCGGATTCGCACCGGCGAGTCCGGCGAAGTTGCGCTCAGTTAGCATCCGGACATTTGCCGGAAGCGGGGATTCGGCTCACAGAGACCGATAAGTACGTACGGAGGACAAAATGCGGAAAGATCTCAGTCCCAAAGGCGTGGTGGACCTCATCAAGAAGGAGGAAGTCAAGTTCGTTGACATCCGGTTCATGGACTTCCCTGGCTTGATGCAACACTTTTCTATCCCGGCCAACCAGATGACCGAGGACGTCTTCGAAGAAGGGCTTGGTTTCGACGGTTCCAGTATCCGGGGATGGCAGGCCATCAACGAGAGCGACATGCTCGTCCTCCCGGATCCCAAGACCGCGACTATCGACCCGTTCACGGAAATGAAGACGCTGATCCTGTACTCCAACATTCTCGACCCCATCAACAAGGAGCGCTACAGCCGCTGCCCGCGCTGCATCGCCCAGAAGGCCGAGAATTACATGATTTCCACCGGCCTCGCGGATACCGCCTTCTTCGGTCCCGAAGCCGAGTTCTTCATCTTTGACAGCGTCCAGTTCGATGTCAACTCCAATTCGAGTTTTCATTTGCTCGACAGCATCGAAGGTATCTGGAACAGCGGCCGCGACGAACAGCCCAACCTCGGGTACAAGTTGCGCCACAAGGAAGGGTACTTCCCGGTACCGCCATCCGACGCGCTGCAAGACCTGCGCAGCCGCATGGTGGACATCATGCTGAATTGCGGGCTGACGGTTGAAGCGCACCACCACGAGGTGGCCACCGCGGGCCAGTGCGAAATCGACCTCAAGTACGACACCCTCACCGTCATGGCCGACATGCTCTCGATGTACAAGTACATCATCAAGAACTGCGCCAAAGAGGACAACAAGACAGTCACGTTCATGCCCAAGCCGCTTTATGGCGACAACGGCTCCGGCATGCACACGCACATCAGCTTGTGGAAGGGCGGCAAGCCCCTGTTCGCGGGCGACAAGTACGCCGGCCTGAGCCAGGAAGCCCTCTGGGCCATCGGCGGCCTGTTGAAGCACGCTCCGGCGCTGGTTGCCATCACCAACCCGACGGTGAACTCGTATAAGCGCCTCGTGCCCGGCTACGAAGCCCCGGTGAACCTGGCGTACTCGAGCCGCAACCGCAGCGCGTGCTGCCGCATCCCGATGTACTCGCCGAGCCCGAAGGCCAAGCGCGTCGAGTTCCGCGTGCCCGACCCCTCATGCAACCCGTACCTCGCGTTCTCAGCTCTGCTGATGGCCGTGATCGACGGTATCCAGAACAAGATCGATCCGGGCGCGCCCATGGACAAGGACCTCTACGACCTGCCGCCGGACGAGAAGGCGCTCATCCCGCAGACCCCCGGAAGCCTGGCCGAAGCCTGCGACGCCCTCGAAAAGGATCATGAGTTCCTGTTGCGCGGCGACGTATTCACGAAGGACGTGATCGAGACCTGGATCAGCTACAAACGCGAGCGCGAAATACTGCCCATGAGCCTCCGCCCGCATCCCTACGAATTCTACCTCTACTACGACGTATGATGCGCAATCCCAGCGGCAACTGCCGCTGAGAATAGGCCGAGATGATGAGGGGTGACGGCAACGAGCCGTCACCCCTCAAGTATTTCAGGCGGCATCTGCGTTGCTCCCCGGCCCATGCTCATTCAGCGATTCGGATCATCCCGATGCCTTGTACGCACCCGGTGAAGGCGTTCAGTGAAGCCGCCCTGATGCTCGAAGGCTCGGGCCAGCGCCGCGAGCTGCCTATCGAGCAGATGGCACGCCAGATTGAGCAGCGAAAGCGCCGCATTCGCCACCAATGCTGGGGAAGACACGGACAAACACGGACTTTCACGGACTGACACGGACTGGGTGAACGCGTCCTTTTGCGGCGCTCTCTGCGGCGCTCCCTGCGGCGCTCCCTGCGGCGCACTCTGCGGCGCACTCTGCGGCGCACTCTGCGGCGCACTGGCACTTGCATTGCTCTTCCCGTCCGTGTGCGTCCGTGTCAGTCCGTGCTCATCCGTGTTCTTTCCTCGTTGCCGGTCGCGCTCCTGCGCGACCCACCGCTGCACATCGTGCAGCGTGGCGCATCGCGCCCTCTTGAACCGCATCAACACGGGATCCCCCGGCGCCAGTACCGGCAGTCCCCGCTGCCGCAGGTAGTCCTCATAATCCAGGCGCAACTCCTCCAAACTCGCCCGCGCGACATTCGTGAGCTTCAGCGCACTCTTCTTCGAAGTCCCCGAAGCCTGGCTACCCTCCGCGATATCTTGCACCCCCGAACGTGCCGCCTGAAGCATCTGATCCCGGCTTCGGCTGCGCTTGTCCACATACAACTCACAGAAGCGAACCGTCACATCGAAAACCAACTGTGCCACATGAAAACTCTTCAGGTTTCGGTAACCCCCATGCTTGGAAATCAGCGGCTCACCAGAAGACATCCCCGTTCCCCCTTGCAATGCATTCAGAGCCCCTCGTCCGTGTTCGTCCGTGTTCGTCAATAGGAAATTGGTCCTCCCCATACAACACAATCAACACTCGTGCTTCCCGCACTGGCGCTGGGGCCACCCCAGCCTTTATAGTAGCGCCCGGTGTTTCGCACGAAGGGAGAGCAAGTCATGAAGATGCGCGCATTGTTTGTGCTGGCCGTCGTAGGGAGTTTTGCCTTGGTGACTGTTCCATGCAAGGCGGCGGAGGAGGAGGCGTGGGTCCCGCTGTTCAATGGCAAGGACCTGTCGAACTGGGAAACCAAAGGCGGAGCGGCCACGTATCATATCGAAGAGGATGCCATCGTGGGCGTCTCGGCCCCGAACACGAAGAACAGTTTTCTGTGCACCAAGGAACACTACGGGGACTTCATTCTAGAGTTCGAGTTCAAGGCGAGCCCGACGATGAACTCCGGTTGTCAGATTCGCAGCAACAGCCTGCCCGGCTACAAGGATGGCCAAGTCCACGGGTACCAGGTGGAACTCGAAGACGAAAACAACCCGCGCAAGTGGTCCGGCGGCATCTACGACGAAGGCCGCCGGGGTTGGCTCTACCCCACCAAAGAAAACGAAGAACTCGCATCCAAATTCTCCGAGGCAGGCAAGACCGTCTGGAAGAACGGCGAGTGGAACAAGGTCCGGGTCGAGGCTGTTGGCAGCACCATCAAGACCTGGGTCAACGGCGAGCCACGGGCGGACCTGAAGGATGATATGACTCCCTCGGGCTTTATAGCGCTCCAGGTTCATGGGGTCGGCGACAAGACGGAGCCCATGACGGTCCGCTGGCGCAACATCCGCATTCAGGAAACCACGGAAAAGTAGCACCCGGCCCCTGTTTCGTGGCGATGCCCGTGGTGAAGAGCGGGACCGGTTCCGCGGCTTATCCGTGTGCCCCGCGTGCCCGCGGTTGACATTCCCTACCCGAATACACTGACCGCTGAGAGGCCCCGTTTCCTCCCATCTGACTCCGGGCAATGCGGCGAATGAAACCCGCAAGTGCCGCTACGGGTCTAAAGGCCGATGAAGATGAGGCGAGAGACAGTGAATCCGGTGGCCGGAAAAAGAAATATGGGACCGAGTTGCTTGCGCTTCCCAGTCCCAACATCATCTTCACCCTGCTGGTGAGGTCCGAAGAACCCCAATCAGCGTGGACGAAAAGTGAGATTAAAGAACCTGATACAGAACGACCAGAATGATCAGCCACCATACCCAAGAAAACCAAAACATTGTCTCAACCTCCCTTCTGTTTGAAATGTGACGCCGCTCCTTCGGAGCGA
>JADLCA010000453.1 GCA_020847495.1 Candidatus Hydrogenedentota bacterium
AGCTCGCGGAGCTGGCGCCGGTTGTGGTCGCGCAAGCCCTCATTGTTGGATGGTAGGGCGTAGGGCGGAGTCCGGTTGATGACATGCCCCTGTTGGTGGAGCATCCAGAAGTCCTCAGGGGAGAAGTAGAGACCGACCGCGATTCCCTCCCGGCGATAGGCATCGACTACTTCGCGTGTGATATCGCGCTTGAAGGGCGTGTGCATGATGGAGAAGTCCGTGGTCTTCGTGTCGAACATGCAGAAGCCGCTGTGGTGTTTGGCCGTGAACATGACGTACCGCATGCCCGCCACTCTTGCCAGGCGCGCCCAGTCGCTGGGATCGAATTGCTTGGGTTCAAAAGTCGCAGGAAGTTCGGTGAAGTAACGCTCGATGTAGTCGTCTGATGCGCCTGCGAGGGAATGGCTGATCACCGAGCCCAACTGCGAGTCGACGCTCCAGTGGATAAACATGCCCAGGGCGAGATCGCTGAACCACTCCTCGCGCTCGGGAAGATTGCGGGGCGGTTCCTGCCCGGGCGGAGTCTCCGGCGCGGCCTGCGCCGAGACGTGCGCGTTTACCACCAGCACGACACTCAGAATCGCCAATCCGATAATGCGGTTTCGCATCGTGTAGCTCCCCCTGAAACGATGGCCGTGAAGAGCCGCGCAGACGTGACGCGCTACGCGTCCTGGCTCGGGTCTTCCACGCCGTACATGCCCATGACATTGTATCCGCAATCCACGTGAAGAACTTCACCGGTGACACCCGAAGACATATCGGAAAGCAAGTAGACGGCAGTCTGGCCCACTTCCTCCTGGGTCACGTTGCGGCGAAGCGGCGCGAATTTCTCCGTGGTCTGCAGCATGAGGCGCATGCCCGCGATGGCGCTTGCCGACAGCGTGCGGATGGGCCCCGCGCTGATGCAGTTGACGCGGATGCCCTTTTCTCCCAGGTCCCACGCGAGGTAGCGGCTCGATGCTTCGAGGGCCGCCTTGGCCACCCCCATGACGTTGTAGCGGGGCACGACCTTTTCCGCGCCGTAGTAGGACATGGCGATGATGCTGCCACCTGGCTTCATCAGTGGAGCGGCCTCGCGTGAAACCGCCACCAATGAGTACGCGGAGATGTCCATGGCGAGCGCGAAACCGGCGCGGCTGGTTGTGACAAACTGGTTGCGCAGATCTTCCTTGTCGGCAAAGGCCACGCTGTGAATGACGAAATCCAGCGAGCCCCACTGATTCTTGATCTCCTGAAAGAAGGAGGCAATCTCAGCATCATTCTGAACGTTGCACTGGAGCATGAGCGCATCCGGGAGGAACTCGCCGACGAGCTTCTTCACGCGGCGTTCAAGCCCTTCTCCAAGGTAGCTGAATGCCAGAGAAGCGCCTTGTTCCGCGCAGGCCAGCGCGCATGCCCACGCGATCGACTTCTCATTGGCGACTCCCAGGATGACGCCGCGTTTTCCCGCCAATAAACCTTCGGGCATTGTGCCTCCTTGTATTGTCCACGTTCAGTCGCGCGATTCCTCTGGCTTCGGCGCAGGGGCTTCCCCGTGAGTGGAGGAATGCGGAGGGCGCTATTGTACTGATCCGCCGCGCCAATTACGAGTGAGAGGCGCAGGCTGCTTTCACAACCCTAGGTCAGGGGATTCGCTTGTTGCAGGGCGCGGCGGAATCGCCGGTGAGCCTGTGGGCCGGAACATACTAAGATGTAGTTTCTTTATTTGTTTACTACGAGAATGTCATATCGTGAAAGCGCAGGGCAGACAGGTGACGCTATGCCCTGTGTCCTTACCCATTGCGGTGGAATGCGTTGCAGGATTCGTGCGCGGTTGCACGAAATTGGCAAGGCAATTGCGTTCTCTCACAGGACGACGCGGTTAGTGACCGCATCTAACACGATGACTCCAGGAGATGACGCGATGCATATGGATTGGGCGCCCGGAATGGTGGGCATGATGACCCTGCTGGCCGTAGCCGTCACGCGCATCTCCCATCAAGAAACCTGCGCGCCGAAGAAGGACGCGATTCGGTCCGCTCAAGGGGTCACTCGTGAGTGAAGGCAAACGCTACCCCTCCTGTTCGACGCCGGGCTGTGCCCATGGGAAGACAAGAATCCTGCATCCGCCGCGCGAGTGCGCGCGCACATTTCGGACGCACCCCGGCGATCCGGCGCAGCACCATCCTCACACCATCGTAACTTCAGCCAAACGGCAAGGCCGTATCATACGCGTGCGGGGACGCACGCAGAAACGCAACGCAGACACTACGAGCTGGGCGCGAAAGCCCGCTGGAAAGGTTAGATTCAACATGAGACATGGTTTCTTGATTGACATGGACGGTGTCATCTACCGGGGTCACGAAGTGATTCCTGGAGCGGATACCTTTGTACGGCGGTTGCTGGACAAGGACATCCCTTTTCTCTTTCTCACGAACAACAGCCAGCGCACGGGACGCGATGTGGCGACGCGCCTGCGGAGGATGGGAATGCCCGTAGAGGAACGCCACATCTTCACCTGTGCCATGGCCACGGCGCGTTTCCTCGCCGGACAGAAGCCGCATGGTACCGCGTTCATCATTGGCGAAGGCGGCTTGACCCAGGCGTTGCATCACAATGGCTATTCGATCGTGGACAGCGACCCGGACTACGTCGTCGTGGGCGAGGGACGCACCTTCACGTTTGAGAACGTGGAGAAGGCGGTTCGCATGATCATGGATGGAGCGAAACTGGTTGCCACCAATCCCGATCCCAACTGCCCCACCTCCGAGGGCTTGCGTCCGGGTTGTGGCGCTATCGTCGCGATAATCGAGAAGGCCACGGGCATCGAGGCGTTCAGCGTGGGCAAGCCGAGCCCAATCATGATGCGCGCCGCGCGCAAGACGCTCGGGTTGAGCGCGGAAGAGACCTCCATGATCGGCGACACGATGGAGACCGACATCCTGGGCGGCGTGCAGATGGGATACCGGACCATTCTGGTCCTCTCAGGCGGTACTCGCGAAGAAGACCTGAAGCGGTTTGCATACCGCCCCGACGTCATTGTGAATTCCGTGGCCGATCTTTGTGAACCGGACTTTATGACGCGGTTGTTCGCAGCGTAGCCGCGTCCGGTTTTTCTCCCCCCCTCCGTAACGCTACTTGGTGTAGAGGGGTTGGCGGCCTTCCAAATAGGCCTTCAACCCCTCGCCCAGGTAGGCGTCCCCCAGGAACTGGGCGAAGCCTTCGCCGGACGTCTCGGCCAAACGCGCCGTCTTCGCCAAGGTCTCCGCGCGCAGCGCCGCCTTCGTCTCCGCCAACACGCCGGGGCTCAACCGTGCGAGCCGGGCCACCTGAGTGTTCACCATCTCATCCAGGTTATGCGCGTTGGCGAGTCCATCCACAAGGCCCGCGGCGAACGCCAGTTCGGGTTTCAGGTTCTTACCCAACAGCACCACCTCGCGCAGCATGGCGGGGGAGCATACCTCCGCGATTACAGCCACCAAGCCTTCTGGCACGGGGACGCCCACCTTCGATTCCGCGAAGCAAAACGCGCCGCGCTCCTGGTCCATGTACCGGAAGTCCGCCGTGATGGCCAGCACCGCACCGCCCGCCATCGCGGGCCCGTTCAAAACGGCGATATGGGGCTTTCTGAGAGAGTAGAGGCCATACACCATCCGGCCCACGGCGTCGAAGAAGGCGAGCCGTCCTTTCAGATCGCTCTCCAGGACCAGGAGCGGGTTGAGCCCATTGCAGAACATCCCTTCCAGGCCAGAGCGCGTGACGATGACCCGCGTTTGCAGGTATGCATCCGCCTCGCGATGCGCGGCAAGCAGGTCATCCATGATTTGCACGTCGAGAAGGTTGAAAGGCGGGTTGGTCAACATGACGGTTGAGACCATGCCCTCATGATGGACCGTGATCGTTTCGTGCATCGTGATGTCCTTCCTGGTCTGTGTCCGGGCCGCCGGATTCATATGCGCTCCGCAGCCTCCAAAAGGCGCGCAGGCGCACCACAGTGGCCAGCACGCGCGGGAAGTGCCGGGAATGGGGGAGGGGACCGCAGGATGCGGCTCCCGTGTCCCCGCCCTTCAGTTCCTCGCGCCCTATTCGGGTGCGAGATGGAATGTGAACTCGTAGCTTGCACTCGGCTGCTTGGGTTCGAGCAACACTTCCATGGACCCTTCGTAGAATCCACCCCGCACGTCGAATCCCGAAACCTGGAGGATCCACTCGCCGTGGAGACCGCGTCCGTCCCCTTCAAACTCTGCTTGCGCCTTGTCGAGAACTACGGGGCCCTCAAAACCCTTTCTGTGCGGGCGCTTCACACACAGGGTTCCCAGTTCGAGAGGAACGAAAATGGGCTTACCGCTTGAGTCCTTGCCGTCGAACCGGAGAACTGTTACGGTCAGCTTGACTTTGCCTGGCACGTGACGGGTGCCCGCAGCTGCTTTGTCTGACATGGATTGTCCTTTCTGTGACAGACGAGTGCGCCGATTCGCACAAGCGCGTCTACACGGGGTTGAGATAGAACGTAACCGATTTGATCGAGGGTGAACTGAAAGTGACGCGCTGGGATTGTGGCGTGTATCCGACGCAACATGCATTCACATCGTAGCTCGTGGAGCCCGACAGATCGGTCAACACGAAAGAGACACATCCATCCGGTCCCACGGTTGTCGCTGGCGGGTCGCTGCCCTGATAGCGCGGATCTGGATCGGCCTGCGCGATCGAATTGCCGTTACCGTCCACGATGACCTGCCCGTTGTTGTCGAAAACACACACGTTCAGCGTTGCTTGATATGACATGTTGTCCCCTCCTGTTCATCACGGGTTGTCTGTGCTGTCCCCATGGCAGCGACCGTTACCCCGTTCCTCCACCTTCCTTCCCCAAATCCTGAGCGAGTTCCTCCTCCTTGCATGGCACCTGCCGGCCGGCTACCGGCCACCCGGCGAAAACACCACGATTCCATTCTTCTGCCAAGTCGCGGCGACCTTTCGTCCCGAATACGCGAAGGCCTCGTCTCCCTCGAATTCACGGCTGATATCGAAGCGCAGCATCTCAACCTTGTCCTCTGGATTCCAGAGTCTGATTGAACCGTATTCGGAGAAACTGAAAAGCCTGCTTGAGTCTTCCGTAAATGCAAGCCCTAACACGGCGCTGGTATGGCCTTCCGCTGTGTGTTGTAGCTCGCCTGTGGCGGCATCCCACACGTACACGGGGCCGCCAATAGTCCCTGTGGCAATCCGCGTACCATCGGGCGCAAAGGCGCCACAGGAGACTTCGGTCGCGTGGCCTTCCAATATGAAGGCCGGAGTCCCATCGCCCACGTTCCACACGCGGGCTGTCTTGTCGAGTGATGTGGTAAGCAACTGCCCGCTATCGGGAGAGAACGCAAGCGACGTGATCCGCTCCCGGTGTCCCATGAGCGTAACGGATGGAGTGCCGGAAACAGTGTCCATCACGGAGACCTCCTGGGCCCCTGTAATGAGCGCGAGGTGCGTGCCGTCGGGACTGAACGCACCCAAACCACGCTTGCCCCAGAGGGTTTCCTTCTGATAGATGAGCTCACCGTTCTCCGAATCCCACAGGATAGCCGTGTTGTCCCAGGAGATACTCAAGATCTGGCGCTTTTCCGGGTTGTAGAATATGGCGCTCACTGGGCCGCCATGTCTGCTAAGCCGGTGTTCTTCCGCTTGTGACTGTACATTCCAGATTCGTACCGTACTGTCTGAGGCGCCGGTGGCGATTTGCGTGCCATCGGGGCTCCACGACGCACAGAGAATCTCGTTCTCTTCTTGCTGGAGCGTCCACAGTGAGTGCTGAAGGGCCGGATCCCAGACGCGAGCCATTCCATCACGAGAGACGCTAAGCAAGGCCCGTTCTCCGGGAGCGAATGCGAGCGCGCACACACTCCGCGTATGCCCATGCAACACTGTTCGTGCCGCGTTGGCATCGAGGTGCACGTTCCACTTCTTGACCGTGTGATCCTCGGACGCGGTCCAGGCCGAGCCAAGCTCCTCATGAAAACTCATTCCGCGAATGGGACCGCTGTGGCCTTCCAGGACTCTCAACTCCGCGCCCGAGTTTCCGGCCCAAATCCGGAGCGTGTGATCGCGAGACGACGTGAGTACCGTTCCGTCCTTGCCGAAGAAGGCCATTCCCGTGACTGCGGCCTGGTGCCCCTCAAGTGTGGCCAGCTTGGCTCCTGTTGCCGCATCCCACACGCCCGCCGCTCCATCTTCCATGCCTGCAGCGAGACGTGTCCCGTCGGCGCTGAATACGGCGGCCATGACGTCTCCTGACCCGGGTTCTACGGTTGTGACTTGTGTCAGATCCGGAACGGCAAGGACGGTCAGACTGCGCCCGTGAGCCCCAGCAAGCCGCTTTCCGTCAGGACTGAAAACGAGCTTGTTCAGCGGGGCTGGTTGGACCTCCGCAGTCTTGATTATGGTTCCATTATCCGCGTTCATCAGGATTACCGGCCCTTGCATTCCGGCCTCCGCAATGTACCTTCCATCCGGGCTGATGACCGCGTCGTTGAGCAGAGGCTGGCCGTTCGTCGCCCATACTTTCTGCCCCGTCTCCGAGTCCCAGCGCTGCGTGAGCCCATCGAACGAAGCGGTCAGCAGCCATTGACCGTCCGCGCTGAAGCGCGCAACGCGGACCACTTCCACGTGGCCCTCCAGGCGGGCGATGGACTCGCCGGTACTCACGTCGCAGAGCATCACTGACCCATCGGAACCAAGGACCACGGCGCGCGTGCCGGGCCCATTGATTGGAGCTGTCATCAGCAGCGCGTCGAGGTGTGCAAGCACTCTCCTCTCCTCGCCAGTCGCCGCATCGACTACGCGCACGGTTCCATCATCCGACGTGGTCAACAGGGTGGACCCGTCGGCGGAGAGCGAAACGTCTTCAACAATGTGTGAATGGCCGCGAAACGTCCACACATCCTGATGGCAGAGCCGCTTGAGATAATCCCATTCCCAGTTACGATAGGGCTCCGGCGCGGCGTCCAGAAGCCGGTCGGCGAGTTCGAACCGGCGCTCTTCCGTGCGGTGACGCGCGAGCTGGACATTGGAAATATAGAGTTCCCTTTCCGCGCGCGTCCGCTGCGCCTCCTCATTGTCGCGGGCCACGACCGCGGCATTGCGCTCCTGGGCGATCTGGATGTACGAGAAGGCGGCAAACCCCGTCAAGGCGACGAGGCACGCCGCGGCCGCGCTCAGTGCCGCCTTGTGCCTTTGCACGAAACGGCGCAGGTGTTCCGTAAAACCGTACTCGTAAGCGCCCACCAGCGCACCGGACAGAAAGCGGCTGATCTCTTCGGCGACTTCCTTTCCGTCGGCATACCGCTTCTCGGCATTCCGGTGCATGGCACGCCGGCAGATGGCGACGAGTTCCGGAGGCGCGTGCGGCTCGATGGACTCCACAGGGGCCGGCTCATGTGCCATGACCTTCCTGAGAACCTCCGAGGCGTTTCGTCCGCTGTACGGGAACTGTCCCGTAAGGATGCTGTACAGGACCGCTCCCAGCGCGTACACGTCGGACCGCTCCGTGATAGCGTCAATCTCACCGCGCGCCTGCTCAGGGGGCATGAAGACGGGCGTCCCGAGCACTTGTCCGTTGGCGGTTTCGACGGCCTTTGCTTCGGCCAACAGTTTGAGGGAGCGCAGCGTTTGCTCCATCTCGCCGGCATGGGCGTCCTCCTGGCCCCGAATCTTGGCCAATCCCCAGTCCAGCACGACGGTCTCGCCGAACTCTCCTATCATCACATTGTTTGGCTTAATATCGCGGTGGATGATTCCACGGCTATGCGCGTAGCCGATGGCGTGGCAGAGATCAAGGAAGTTCGGGAGAAGCTTCAGCCGTTCCTCCAGGTTGCCGCCCTTCTTCAAAGAGGCCGTCAATGTTGTGCCCCGGACGAGCTTCATCGTGTAGTAGATGGTGCCATCTTTGCGCCGGCCCAACTCGTAGACGGGGACGATGGAAGGGTGCTCCAGCTGGCCCGTGATTCGCGCTTCCTGCAGAAAGCGCGTCATCAGCGAAAGGCTCGCCTGGATGGGCGTCTGCTCGCCGGCCTTGACTGTGCTTCCTTCAAACTGCACGTTGGGCAGGAGTTCCTTCAGAGCAATGTCCCTGCCCAAATGTTGATCGTGAACCAGCAGGACGCGTCCAACCCCGCCCCGGGCGTATTCGCTCGGGTGGGTGTAGCGCCCCGGCGCTTCCTCCACGGTGGGCAAACTCTCCGTCGAGAAGATGTCCAGCCGCCGAGGAGTGGACTGCCCGTCAATGTCGGGCGGAATGGTAGTCCCCTGCAGCGTGTTGTACATGCCTTCGATGGAGTTCTGGATGGTGCGGGCCTGATGAATGCTGGCCAGTGCGGCCTGGGAATCGTCCCCGTGCGCCCTGACCATGTCGTCAACGTATTCGTCC
>JADLCA010000454.1 GCA_020847495.1 Candidatus Hydrogenedentota bacterium
AGTATGCTCCCACGCCTCCCAGCCAGAAGAAGATGTAGGCCGCGCCAAGCGCCGCGAGGAGACGTCTACGCACCTTCATTGCTCCGGATGAGTTCGCTCGTCATGGCCGCGGAAAGCAGGACGGTAGGCGTGCCTCCGCCAGGGTGTGTACTGCCGCCCACGTAGTAAAGCCCGCCATAGCGCTTGTCCTGATTGGGAGGACGGAGAAATGCGTTCTTCCATCCGTGCGAGTGGGTGCCGTAGATTGCCCCGCCCGGCATGGTGTAGCGCTGCGCAAGCTGCCGGGGCGTCCACACGCGTTCCTCAGCGACATCACCTTCGATTGCAGGAAAGCCCCCCTTGTGCAAACGCGCAAGCACGCGCGCCCGCGCCGCCGCAATATCGTTGTCGTTCCATTCGTCCTTATCGTTGGCAGGCGCGTTTGCCATGACGAAGAGCGCCTCGCCCTCGCCGGGTACGAGGCTTCTATCGCTGCGGCTTGGCGCGCTTACGTAGACGGTGGGATCTTCAGGAAAGCGCCGCGCACCGAAGAGATCGCGAAACTCGCCCGGGTAGTCGCGGGAGAAGTAGACCGTATGATGGTGCAATTCGGAGAGTGAGCGCCGCACACCCCACAGGAACACGAGGCCGGACATCGAGCGCCTGCCTTCCGTGAGGGTCGTGTCCGGAGCGTCGCCGAGCAACTGCGGCGCAAGGGACGCGTCTCCGTTCATGATCACCACATCCGCTGCGATGCGCTCGCCGCCGCCAGTCTCCACACCTTCGACACGTGAGCCGCGGTGCAGGATACGCGAGACAGGTGTCACGGTGCGCAGGTCCACGCCCAGTTCCCGCGCAATCTGCGCGAGGCTTTCCACGATCCGGTACAGGCCGCCGTCGGCGTACCAACCGCCGAAGGCGAACTCGATGTAGGGGATCACGAGCAGCGTTGCGGGACTGCAATACGGCGACGAGCCCACGTAGGTCGGGTAGCGGTCGTACAGTTGCCGGAGGTGAGGACTCCTGAAGTGAGCGGCCACCGCCTTGTGGTAATTACCCCAGGCATGGCGCAACGGGAAATGGCGCAGGGCGCGCAGCGCTTCCAAGTCGGGCGGAGAAGAAGGCGGACGCCGCAGGAACGTGGCCTTGGACAGTTCGAAGATGCGCGCGCCAAGGCGCAAGAAACGGAAGAAGCCGTCGACATCGCGCGGCTCGATCGAGCGCACCGTGTCAAGCCACTCCGGCAGGCTGCTCGAATAGGTGAACTGCACGCCATCGTCGAAGCAATACCGCGCCAGGGGGCGCATGGCCGTGAAGCTGAGATAGTCCTCGATGCGCTTGCCCGCCGCGGCAAACAGCTCTTCGAACACCCATCGCATGGTGATGAGCGACGGACCGGTATCGAAGGTGAAGCCGCCTGCTTGAAGGCGATTCATCTTGCCTCCAAGTGCCGGGCCCTGCTCGCAGAGAGTCACGCGCCATCCGCGCGCGGCGAGACGAATCGAGGCTGCCAAACCGCCTAGGCCGCCGCCGATGATGACCGCTGTCTTCCGCGGATTGCTCATGGAGTGCTGCCTCGGTCGCGCTCAGTGGGTGGCACGATACTGCCTGCCCTTCCAGTCCACGCCTCGTCCCGTGGCGCAGCGCCACCACGACGCTACCCCGAGACTCAAGAGCGCAACTTCGGCGATGGGATGCAGGAGGGCCGGCCACAGGGGCTGCCGGAAACGCCATGCGAGGATGAGGCGCGCGGCCAATACCGTTGCCGCGGCCGCTGCCCACGGGAGTGCGATTTGGAAGTCGATCATCAACAGCAGAAGCGCCGCAAAGGGTAGCAGAAAGACTACCGCATGAAATGCGAGAAAGAGCCAGAAGACATAGGCATGATGAAACGCGGGGAAAAAGTTCTTTCTGAAGCCGCGCCAGATTTCGGTGAAAGAACCGTACATGCGGACCCGCACGGCGTCCTGCCCGTCGAGGCAGATGCCCCGCTCGCCGCGCTGACGCCATACGCGGGCGATGCGGGTGTCCTCGAAGATTTCGTTGCGAACCGCCTCATGCCCGCCAACGCGCGCGTATGCCCCACGCTCCACGAAAAGACATGCGCCATGGGCTAAGCCGAGGCTGGCATCCCACCGCTGCAGCGAAAGGGGCGCGGGGAAGATGCTGAACACAAGGAAATTCAGCATGGGCATCAGCAGGCGCTCCGCGAAACCGCTCATCACAAAGCCGGGCCAGCACGATAGCAGGGTCACATCCCGCGCCTTTACCTCGTGCAGCATGCGCGCAACAGCGCCGTCCCGCAGGCGGGCGTCCGCATCAAGGAACAGCAGCCATTGTCCGCGAGCCGCGGCAGCCAGGCGGGCGCAGGCGAAGTTCTTGCCACACCATCCGTCGGGCAGGTTCATGGGTTTCAGCAATCGTACACGTGCATCGCGAGTCTGCATCGCTGATACGAGATCGCCTGTGCCGTCGGTGGAGTGGTCGTCATACACGAGGATTTCATCGACGAGGCTGCCCTGGGCCATTACCGATTCCACGCACTCTTGAATCGACGAGGCCTCGTTGCGCGCGGGAATGAGCACCGAGACCGCGCCTGCTTCCTGCGGTGTGGCTGGAGTCCTCGGCGCGGGCCACGCGCACGCGTTCCAGACGCAGAGCGCCAGCACGCCCGAAGCGACGGCCAACACAACGCACCCCAGAACAAACACGAGAGTTCCTCCCTGGCTATCGCCGCTTCTTTGCGCGTTTTCGCGCAGGGCGTTTAGACGTTGAAGTCTTGACACGCCCTTGTGGGGTGTCCGCGAAGACCATTTGCGCAAGCTGCTCGGTGGCCTCCACAAGGGGACTGTGACCCGCGCCATGGAGCTCAATGACGCGCGCGTGCGGCCAAATCTCCTGCCAGAGTCTCACGGAGTGTTTTACCGCCCCAAAGGAACGGCGCCCGTACACGAGGTCGATGGGCATGCGGAGATCCCCGAAGTACGCGCAGGGCTGCACGTCCCGGAACGCGCGCAAGACCTCGAGGATGAATGCGTGGTCAACCTTCTCAAAGGACGAAGTGAGGTTCGCCTTCCCCGTACGCTTGCTGCTGAGCGCTGTGTTCGTGAGCCGTCTTCCAAATGACGTGCCAAAGGTGGTCATGTACGCTCGCCGTCCAAACGCTCCCCACGTGAACACACGAAAGTACAGCGGCATATAGGCGAAGGGGTCCAGCAGAACCAGGCGCGCGACGCGCTCGGGCGCGTGTTTGGCCGCAAGCATGGCCAAGTTGCCCCCGCCGCAATAGCCGAGCAAGGTCACAGGCTTCTTGGAAAGGGTGGGGAGCAGTTCCACGATATCGTTTGCAACGTCAGTCAGCGTCCATTGCTTCGGCCGCTTCGACCTGCCGTATCCGGGCAGGTCCACGCTGTACAGTGTAGCGTCCCGCGGAACGCAAGGCTTCAGCGGCTGGAACGTGCGGTGGTTGCCCGCCCATCCGTGAATGCCTACAAACGCCGTACTGCCTTTCCCGTAGGAATCAACATGCACGGGACCGAATCCTCTCCGCTGTCAGGCGGCCGCCCAGGACGACCATGGGCATGCCGGTGCCCGGTGTGGTGCTGGCACCTGCATAATACATCCCTTCGACCTCTTCGAGGTAGTTCCGCGCGCGAAATGGTCCCACCTGAAAGAAGTTGTGCGCGGCCCCAAATGCGGACCCATCAAAGAGGCCGAAGGAATCCCTCCAATCCCGGGGTGTCCAAACCCGCTCGAAAGCAATGCGGTCCGGGGCGATAGCGGCCCCATGTGACTGAAGGCGCGCAAGGACTTGGGCCTTCACGCGGTCGCTCTCGGCGTCCCAATCAACATCCGGCATTTCACTCAGGAGGGGCGTCGGGACGAGGACGAACATGGCGGTATCGCCTTCAGGCGCCAATGCAGGGTCGGTCTCGGACGGAACGCTCACATAGAAAGGCAGGCCACGCGGGATACGCCGGTTACGGGTAAGGTCGTCGAAAGCGCCCCGGTAGTCGTTGGGAAGGTAAATCGTGTGGTGCCGCATGCCTTCGACCTTGCCGCGAATGCCCCAATAGAAGGTCATCACGCCACAGGTCATTCGCGTCTTTTCGGTCTTGCGGCGCAAGGCGGCTGAAAGGCCGTTGGCCTGGAGCAACTGGGTGTCGGTCGTTGGCACGTCGACGTTGGAGACGACGATGGAGTACTCGAAGGTCTCGCCGCTTTCCAGAAGCACCCCTTTTACCCGACCATGGTCCGTGAGGATGTGCTTGACTTTGCACCCGGTTCGGACCTCGACGCCGATGTCGCGCGCGAGGCGTTCCATCCCCTCGACGAGACCATAGATGCCGCCTTTGGGAAGCCAGAGACCGTAGGCGAGTTCCCCATACGGCAGGATCGAAAAGAAGCCTGGCAGCGTGTGCGGGGAACCGCCGAGATACATGCCGTAGGAACCAAGCGCCTCCTTGATGTGGCGGCTGCGGAAGAAGCGCCCGAGCTCGCTGTATAGCGAGCGCCACACGCTGAGGCGCGCCATCTCCCGGGGCGAGAGCGCGCCCACCCATTTCAGCGGATTGTCTTCATTCCGGCTGATGAGTTTGTCGAAGGCCAACCCATACTTGACCGCCGCGTCGCGCAGGTAGGCCAGCACGCGAGGTCCCGAACCGGGTTCGAGCCGGTCGCATTCCGCCAGCAGCTTCTCGAGGTTGCTCGACAAGGTGAAAGCGGTACCGTCCGGCCACTGAAAACTCACGGAAGGATCCACCGGCAGGAGGGTCACGTAATCTTCCATCCGGCGGCCCGCCGCGGCGAACAAGTCACGGAAGACCCAGGGATAATTCAATAAAGAAGGGCCGGTATCGAAACGAAACCCGTCTGCCTCGATCACATTGGCGCGTCCGCCGACGCGCGGGTTGGCCTCATAGATCGTGACGGAATGCCCTGCGGCGCGCAGGTGAATGGCTGCGCTCAGGCCGCCCAGGCCTCCTCCGACAATGGCTACCGGTTTCAATTCTTGCATGGCGGACATGTTACCAGCCGAGATAGGCGAGAGGCAGCCGCCAGTACTTGCTCGATGGCAAGACCCGAAACTTCTGCGTCATGGGCACGCTCTCGCGCCGCGCCAAGCTTTCCTCACTGCGGAGGATTCGGTCATTTAGTTGGCCATAGACATCGATACACGCCTGGATGGCGCTGCGGCTGTCCGGCGCGAAGGCATCGAGGTTGCGCTGCGCGGCCCCGTAGTGCACGCGCGCCTCCTGGGCCACCTTGCGAATGACCCGGCGCAATCCCTCGTGCTGGCGCAGGTCGGTCGTGTCCACCCACGCAATGCCCTCTTCGGCGAGCAGGTCAAGAGGAAGATACTGGCGGCCGCGCCGCTGGTCTTCCCCCACATCGCGCACGAAGTTGGTCAACTGCAGCGCGATGCCGAGGTTGCGCGCGGACTCCAACGCCCGATCGAAATCGCGCGGGCTTGCCGGGCCGTACACGTGGGTAAGAAAGAAACCCACAACGATGGCGCTCCCATAGATGTAGGAATCAATCAAATCGGACAGCGAAGAAAACGGACGCGGCTCAACATCCAGACGCATGGCATCGAGGAAGGAGCGGTAGTGGTCTTCGGGTATCCCGGTTTCTCGCACGACACGGGTGAATGCCGCCAGAAACGGCGGCACGCCTTCGCCGAGCGCGTCGTGGAGCCTGCGCGCCCGGAGTCCCTGGTCATAGCCGTCGCGCCATTCTTCAAGACACCGTAACCGTTCCGCCGCACCAAGAGGAAAGGTATCGACAATCTCATCCGGGTAGCGCACCGACGCGTAGATGACCTCGACCTGTGCGCGTTTGCGCGGGGGGAGAAAGCGCGTCACGGCGAAGAAGCTCGTGCTGTATTGCTGCAGGACGGCACGCGCTTGGCGGGCGATGACGCTCCATGCCTCATCATCGCCGGGCGCATTCGTTGCGGCGGTTATAAGGTCCCGTTCGATGCGCCGCCAGTCCGCTTGAGACCACACCTTCGATTCCAAGCCCGTCATCCTGCGTCTCCTTCATCCGCCTTGTGAGCTTGATTGTATCGCTTTCTGGCGAATTCTGTATCCGGCATATGAGATGGTCCGTGCGAGCGGGCGGCCCTCCAAGCCTGTGCACGTGTGCAGAGGGGTTGTGGAGGTTTGCGGGTTACACGTGCGCCCCGCGCACGCGCGAGTGTCGCGGGGTAGACTTGCAGGCGCACGCCCGCACAGACCCGGAAGAGACGTTACGAGGGGGCGCTCCGGGAGCGCCGCTCCACTACTGGGGATTCGAGACATACGATATCCTGATTGTCTAAGATATGTCTAAATAACAGCGCCACCGCAGCGGAACATTCCGGGGTTCTGCTGTAGAAACACGCACTGATTCAATAATATATTGTATTGCAATCAATTACTACTCACGGTATGTATTCTCGACAATCCGAATTCCCGTTCATTCCATCTTTCCCATAACTCCCAGTGTATTCTCAAATATCTATAATTAAAGTATTTATGACAAATCACAAAATAATGGACAAATTATATACAATTGATTTACAATAGGACCATGACAACCGAGCGATGGCACCCTATCCAAATCGCGGCTGCCCGCACCGGCCTCACGCAGCACGCGATCCGCGCCTGGGAACGGCGCTACGGCGCGGTCACGCCGCGCCGGACTCCCACAAACCGCCGCCTATACTCGGACAGCGATGTGAACCGTCTGAGGCTGCTGTACAGGGTGACCCAGGCTGGCTGGAGTGTGGGCCAGGTGGCCCATTTGCCTACGGACGAATTGGGGCTTCTGTTGGAGACAAGCGAGGACGCGCGGGGTCTGACCAAAGCGCCGGCGGACTCGCCCGGACCACGTCCGCTCCTCGAGCAAGCGCTTCGAGATATCAAGAACCTGGACAGCGGCGCGCTGGAGACCTTGCTCTACCGCGCGGAGGCAGACCTCGGCCCCTCTAGCGTGATCGACGCCGTGATCGCGCCGCTGATCCACGAAGTTGGAGAAGGTTGGCGCGAAGGGAGGCTGCGCATCGCACACGAGCACCTTGCTTCCGGCGCGATTCGAACTTACCTGTCGAATGTACGCCTTGAACGCAAGGTCCCCTCAGGCGCGCCATCTTTGGTGTGCGCCACACCGGCCGGGCAATGGCATGAATTGGGCGCGTTGATGGCCGCGGCGGTGGCGGCGCTGGAAGGGTGGCATGTCACGTATCTCGGGCCCAATCTCCCCGCGGAAGAGATTGTAACCGCGGCCCGCACCGTCAAGGCACGCGTCGTGGCCCTCAGTATCGTCTATCCCAACGATGACCCGATGATGTTGCCTGCGCTGCGCAAGCTACGGAAGACGCTGCCGGCAGAAACTGCAGTGGTCGCGGGCGGGCAGGCCGCGGCGGATTACGAGGCGGCGCTGCGCGAGATTGGGGCGGTGCTCGTCGCGGATATGCCCTCATGGCGGGCAGAACTCGAACGACGCCACGGGCGCCGGCCGACTACTCCCGCGCGCCGGGTGTCGCCTTCATCGTGAGCCGCTCCTCGCCCCGGCGCACCACGATTTCCACGGGTTCGCCAATCTTCACCGCCTCGAGTGCGTAGGTGTAGTCGTAGATGTTCTCGATCTTCTTGCCCGCAAACTCGATGATAACGTCGCCACCCCGAAGGCCTGCCGCCGCCGCGGGTCCGCCTTCCGCCACTCCCGCAAGTTTCACCCCTTTGCCATCGTCCTGCGAGTAGTCGGGGATGGTTCCGAGGTAGGCGCGCAAGCCGCCACCGGAAGAGGTCTCGCGTGGTTTCGGGGCGGGCGTGTAGGCCGGTGCCTCCGCCCGGCACGCGAGGTCCTCCACTGCCGCCGCCATGAACCCCGCGATCCGCGCTGCGCCCTCATAGTTGATCTTCTCGGGTGTGTCGCGCGGAGTGTGGTATTCGGCGTGCGCGCCCGTGAATGCGTTGAGGAACGGCACTCCCCGCACGAAGAAGGAGGTCGCATCCGTGGGGAGGTAGTTGTCGTCCTGGGTGGTGAATTGCAGGCCGTCCACGCTGCTGGCCCAGGCTTCGACGGCATCCGGCCAGATTGGACTGGACCCGATGCCACCCAGTACCACCGCGCCTGTCAGACGTCCAATCATATCCATGTTAACGTAGGCGGCGATGGCGGGCCAGAGAGATTCCGTTTCCGGAATGCCTTGGTATGTCTTGACGAACTGGGCTGAACCCAGCAGGCCTAACTCCTCGCCGGACCACGCCGCGAAGAGGATATCCCGCTTTGCGGGGAGCTGGCCATCGGCCTTGCGTTGCGCGAGAAGCTGGGCGATCTCGAAGATCCCCGCGACGCCAGAGGCATTATCATCCGCGCCATAGTGGATGCGTTCCTTCTCGTAGTCGCGCGCAAGCGAGCCGGTGCCCGCGCCCCGGCCAAGATGATCGATGTGCGCGCCTACCACCACCGTGGACTCGCTGTCTTGTGCTCCGCAACGCAAACGGCCAATGACGTTCCGCCCCGTACGCTTTTCCTGGACGATGTCGATGTTCACTTGCAAGCGCGTGTCGGGCGGCTCAAAACCCATGACCGGGTCGCCCGCATCCAGTTCCGTTTGCAGGGATTCCAGCGTGCGGCCCGCAGTGCTGAGGAGCCCCTCGCCGATAGCGTCATCGACCGAAACCGCGGCGATGCTCGTCCCCGAGAAGGAGGCGTCGAAGCGCAGGTCCACGAGCGGATCCTTCACCGGCGAGTTCGGCCCACTGATGAAGACGATGCCAACCGCGCCCCGGTCGCGTGCGAGCATCGCCTTGTACCGCAGGCCCGCGTATTGGGTCAGGTGCAGGCGGCGCTCGGTCGAGACGTTCTCCGGAAGGTAACGGAACACGACAACCCACTTCCCGCTCACGTCGAGGTGGGTATAGGAATCGTACTCCGGCAGAGATTCGAGGGCAGGCGCGACAATACCGTACCCCGCGAACACCACAGGTGCGTCCACCGCACCGGACTTGGAGAACGCCACCGGTCGCCACGCGCTGTCCACGGGGTAGCAGTCCGGCTCCGGCGCGCCCGTGCGTGCGATGCACAGGCGGTTGCCCTCGCCGAGCGACACGCCCGCCGTGAACTCGAAGGGTTGATACCACGTTCCCTCGTCCCCGGCGGGCACGAGGCCGATGTGCTCAAACACATGTGCCGCGAAGTCCGTGGCCAGATGCTCACCGGGCGTGCCCGTGCCGCGCCCTTCGCACGCCTCCGAAGCCAAGTACTTGATGTGCAGGCGCACGTCCTCAGTGCGAATCCCCGGCTCCGTCAACGAGACATCCGGTGGCTCCGCCCCGGAAATGACCCCTTCCTCCGCGTGCACGGCTAAGGGAAGAAGAAACGACAGAAGAAGACAGAGAGTGTAGTGGCAACGCATATCCAATCCTTGCAGGTGAAGAAAAGTGCGCGAGTATAGCACGCCGCGGAGCAAGCGCCGGAACTGGGAGCGACGAGACCAGGAGCGCCGGGGGATGGGGGCTTTCAGACTAACGCAGCTTCTGTCTGATAGTCTCGAAGTCCTTGCCTTTGGGCATGGCGAATAAGCATGCTCCTCCGCTGCGCTCTTCCCACAGCTCGCCAATGTTGCGCTTCTCCCGGCTGTCGGCGTTTGACCACCGGTCCTCGCCCTTGTACTCAATCACGAGGATTCGCCCGTCCTGCAACCTGCACACGAAGTCGGGGTAGAATTTGTCGGTCGAGGTCTGAAGCCAGAATGACGCGTCGGGCCGCCGTTCGATATTTCGCACCCAGTATTCAACCTCGGGCAGCGAATCGAGAAAGCAGGCACATTCAAACTCTTCGCCGTCGGCCCGCAACTCAAAGACTCGGGGATAGTAGTGTTTTGAAAAGTCGTGGTGACCCGTATAGGGGTTACAATTGCCGTAACTGAAGGGGCTGCGAGTGTACGTGAAGATGGCGTACGGATTGCTGGCGTCGACGGTGAGCGCCAGAGTATCCGCAAGGAGTGTTTGATACGCTTCCTGCCTAGCCGTCTGGCGATAGCTGTCGATTCTCTGTTCCAGCGCATTGCGAAGCCGGTACTTTTGATAGACCAGATCAGCCAATCCGATTCCGCGTTCCGTCGTAAGGTAGTCAATGGCCCTGGTCAGGAATATCCCTGTTTCTGCTGACGGCAAGTCGCGATGAGGTATCGAATGGTCGAGCCACTGAGCCAACCGCGCGACGGACCAACCGCGCTCGTCAGACAACCGTTCCATTTGCTCCTGAAGCAGACTGACAAATCGTGTTCGCAGTTGGCCACCGGCCTGATACACTTCCCCCGTTTCTTTCACAGAACTGTGGCCCGGAAACTCGGATTCTGACAACTCCGCGCAGCACTTGCTGAGCTCCCAAGGCCGATCCATGAAATGCGCATCTTCAAAAGGTTCGAGGAAATCGCCTTGCCGGTAGCAGAGCATCGGGACGTCAAATGGCGCGCCATCCTCTACCGGCGCGCGGCGGCGCTTGAGACGCTGCGATTGGACAAAAGCGTCCATCACCGCAGCCTTACCAGCCGCAGTCGAGCACGAATCCTTCAGTCTGTTCATGACCGATTCTGTCATCCGCCCCGTTACGGTCAACGACGACGACGCTTCATCGAACGCGACAACAGCCTGCACCTCTGCCCCCAGCGTTTCTATCGGTATGCGTTCCGGTGTTTTGATGGAGATCGCGCGGCTATTCTCAACATCTTCAGATTCGAAGAGGTCATCCGTGCGGCCGCCGTCCGGCGAAGGGATGACCATGTCCCTCGCCTCCATCTTCTCGAATCCGATCTGAACGAGCGACTCACGCAGGTTTCCCAACGCCGCCCCGATATGGGCTGAAACCGAAAACGCATATGCGTGGTTGAGCCCCTCGAACTTCTTTTTCTGAGCGTAGGGCAAGCGCATCACGCGGCCGAGGATTTGTTCGATCGCAGTCGAAGACTGTATTTCGCGGACCGTCGCCAGGACGTAGGCAAAGGGGCAGTCCCATCCCTCCCGCAATTTGTCCACGGTGATGATGAACCGTATCGGGCAGTTCTCCGCCATGATGTCATTGTGATCAGTCAGCGTGTCCTCTGTTCCGGTCGCGATGGCGATTTGCTCTTCAGGAATGCGGTGATCCGTCTTCAGGCACTCGTGCAGAACCTCGACCGTGACATCCTCATTCTTGCGCTGCGCTTGAAGCAGCATGACGGGCCGCACATACCCGCCCGTGCCTTCGGCGCGTTCCCGCTTCGCGAGCTGGTCGAGACGGTAGAGCGTCTGGATTGCGTCGGCCAACAGCTCTTTCCACTGGGGTCGCGTTTCCAGCCGGATCGGCATCTTGATCATTTCTTCGGCGTCGAGTTCCGCCGCAGATACACTGTGCAGTACGTTGCTGGCCGATTTTGGCGTTGCCGTGAATTCGAGAATGCACGAGGGATACACCTTAGCCAGCGTATCGTACGAGAGGGGCGTGTTCGCATTGTGCGCCTCGTCGACGATAACGATCGGACGTCTTAGGCAGAGCGCATTGGCCAACGAAAAGAGCGGCCGCTCACCGTCCTCGAGTCTTTCCAGGCGGCCCTTGACATCGTCCTGCACGCTCTCCCAGCGCTCAAACACATCCATACTGGCGCTGGAGTCACGATGGACCCGCAACCATTCAGCTTTGTCTCTCCTGAAGGACTGAATCGTCGCCACAATCACGATGTTCTTTCCATTTAGTCGTGCTCGGTTGATTCCAATGGCTTGATCGATGTCCATGACTTCAACATCGCCAATTCCGCGTTCGAGGGCGATGCGGTAGGCGTGTTCGCGATCTTTGAGTGCATCCAGCGTTTGTTTGCGTATCGTATCCGAGGTTACCAGCCACAGGACCACACAGCGGTCCGCGTGCAAGAGGTGGCGCATGGCCACGCCCGGCGTGTGCGATGCAAGGAGGGTCTTTCCCGCACCGGTGGGCAGCCGGAGGCAAACATAAGGAAGGTCCCTCAATTCCTCGGCGGCGGTGTGGTACTGCGGAACGGCCAGTGGCGTGTCTTCATCCCGAAGGACTTCGATGAAGGCTTTCTCGGCGCTGTCCAGGCGTACGCAAGCCTTGAAGTAGTCCTTCATCGCGTCCAGCGTCAGTTGCTGGTAGGTTTTCAGTCGCAGTTCCGACATTATCTTTTCCCGTTCTCGATCTGCTTGCGCCGTTTGGTCTCCAACTTCTTGATGCTATCTTCGGTGGGCAGATCTTCCGGCATAGTGCCGCCCAGTTCCTGGATCGTCTGCCGCACCTTTGCGCCTACTTCGTGGTGGGTCCGGTTCGCCGCCGCCTTGCCTTTGACGCGATCCCTCCGCAGCTTCTCCTCGGTCTGGGTCGCACGGAACAGGTTGGCCGCCAGTTCCGTACTTCCCATGTGGTCCAGAATCTTCTGGTTCTTCCTCAGTCCCTTGCGCTCATGAATGTCTCGGGCGCCGAGTCCGCCGTAGAGCCCGCGATAGCCGTGATCCTGGAAGATGGCGTAGTCAACCGGCTTAAACACCCCTGCATCCTTTGCCGCTTCCGCCAACTGCGTATTATGGCGGCGCATTTCCTCGCGGAGCAGGAGCCGCCGCTCCTCCTCGATCCGCTCGTCCGCCAATTCCTGCCTGCGCGTCTGAACCGCGAAGTAGGTCTGGCCCAGCGCCACGATTTCCTTTTTCGGATCGGCGTTCTGAATGGCCAGATAACAAGCGTAGCGCGATAGATAAATAGTCTTTACAGATCGCTGCCCGCCTTTTCCGATCTCGATCATTTCGGTGACGTCAACGAAATGATCCTCGACCCGGTGTCCACTGTTGAAACAGGCCAACTTCGCCTTCTCGATGACGGCCTCGAAATTGCGGTAATCCCCATACTCCAATACGGCAGCAAACTCCCGACTCGACCAGTATTCCCCGCCCGCCTCGTTCGCCCGCCGGATGCGCTCGAAGGGGGACGCGTGCCCCTGGGAACTTCTCTCGATTTCCTTCCCCATTTCTGATACTCCTCTTCTAGCGGCTCACGTCGCCTTCACTTCGTACGGTATTTGGCGGAACGTCACCGCGTACCGTTTGAGTGTGCCCGCCCCAAGTGTGCAGGCCGTGCCGTAGACAATCTTGGGTCCATCATGGGGTGTCAGCATCCGCAGCGTTTCGAGCGTCAGCACGTTGCCGCCCTTGGGATTCTTGTCTTTCAATACGCCGTTGTACAGCAGGTACACCGCCGTCCCGCGCGCCACCCCGATCAGCGGAGTCTTCCCCTTGACAGGTTTCGGCAACGGCTCCCGCATCTCGGTGAAGAAAACGTGAGACGCCAGGTCGGCAAAGGACACCGAGGACCGAATCGAGCCTTCAGCGTCGAACAGGGTTTCGCCCAACTCGCAGTAACGAAATCCTCCGCCGAGACCGGCGACGCGCTTATGCTTTTTGTCTTCGTATCCTTCAACTGCGCGCCGAATCCTCTGGGTAGTCACGCCGCAGGCTATAGCCTGATCCAACTCGACTAACATAAAGCGACGGCTGCCACCGTCGGCTTTGTTTATCTCCAGCACCGCTTGCCCAGTCGTGCCACTTCCTGCGAAAGAGTCCAAAACGATTGAATCGCGATCGGTTGCGATATCAAGGATGCGCTTTACGAGCCGAACCGGCTTTGGCGTGATGAATACAGAATTCGAATCGGCAAAATCACAAATAGACACAAGCTCTTGTTTCGCCTCCTGCGTGTGCCCGACTTCATCGTATTTCCACAGTGTTTGGGGGACGACGCCTCGCTTGACTTCGGAGAGAAAGCGCTTCATCTGTGGGATCGCACTTCCGTCCTTTCCCCACCAGATTCGGTTGTCTGCGTCAAGTTCCCTGAAGTTTTGCTCGGAGATCGTCCAATACCGGCCTGTTGGTGGGGCTGGAATTAGACGCCCAGACGGACAAGTGATTGCGTACGTCCCCGCCCCATAGAAGTTGCGCGCGGACAAATCGCTCGTCTTCCAGGGGCCTCGAGGATCGTTGTCGCGGTTTTTGTACGCTTTGTCTTGCTTCTCGGAACGAGAGACAAGTTTCGGTTTCCAGATTTCGGCATCTCTTGCGTATACGATCACGAAATCGTGGTCTTCCGAAAAGTGTCTGGCCGAGTTCTTCGGCGAGTAGACTTTCTGCCAAATCACGGTCGTAATGAAGTTCTCCTCTCCGAAAAGCTCATCCATAACCGCTCGGAGGTTCTGCACCTCATTATCGTCGATGCTAATAAAGATCGCCCCGTCCTCAGTCAAAAACTCGCGCAGGAGGGCCAGCCGGGGATACATCATACAAAGCCACTTGTCGTGTCGTGAAAGGTCGTCGCGGCCGACCACTTCGCCGAGCCATTGGCGCATTTCAGGGCTGTTCACGGCGTCGTTGTAGACCCAGTTCTCGTTGCCCGTGTTGTAGGGGGGATCGATGTAGATGCACTTGACCTTGCCGCCGTAATAGGGCAAGAGGCCTTTCAGGGCTTCGAGGTTATCCCCCTGAACGAGGAGGTTCCCGCTGCCCGGTTCCCCCACGGACAACTCAGGGTTGCATTTGAGCAGACGGTATGGGACTTCCTTATGGTGATTCTCAACGGCCTTTTTTCCGATCCAATCCAATGTGGGCATTGGTCTATTGCATTCCTCCGAAGGATGAAGCCCTGTCGACGTGCACGCAGGACTCTACTTGCTATGCGCGTGTAATATAACTATAGAGAGAGGTCGTGTTTCAAGCTCTCAGGAAATCCGCAGCGGGAGCGTCGAAACCGGGAGGGCCGGCATCCTTGCCGGCTCTTCGAGTGCGGACAGCAAGCTCGCATTACTCAAGAGCGGGCAGGGATGCCGACGCTCCTGATGGGTGTCGCCACGGGGAGTGAAGATTCGACCCCTTACGAATAAAATTCGGTTATATTGGCATATATTCGAAATATTATATTGACAAGCAGGCCAATAAACAATTATAATTCTGCTTATGAAGCCTTTGAGGAAAGACTGCACGTGCCCTTATTGCAGCCGTCCAATGCAGGCGGTAGTCATGCAATGCGATGTCTGTGGTGTCGAGATCCGGGGAGAATTCCGCAGCACCCAGTTCGCAAAGCTATCCGGAGAAGATCAGGAGTTCCTTGAGCGGTATCTGCTGGCTGGGTTCAGTATCAAGGCCCTTGCCGAGCAGTCGGACATGGGTTACACGGCAATCAGGAGCCGTCTTGACCGGCTCATCGAGGAATATCGTCGCCTCCGGACCAACGAGGACGCCCGGCTCCGTATCCTCGAGGGCATCGAGCGGGGCGAAATGACTCCAGAAGAGGCCGTACGCGCCATGGAGAAACTTGAGGCGGACTAAGGAGGCAAGGAGATGGAAGGCGGGGAGTCAACGTCGCAGGACAAGTTGGCCCGGCTGCTCGAGGACGGCAGAATTAGCGACGCCGAATACGAGCAACTTGCAAACGCGATGCGCCGTCACCGGCCTGCATTGGGAAGCGGGGTGACGAAAACCCGGGATAGGCTTTGCAAGGATCTTGAGAGGGCCTGGATCGCTGGTGTGTGCGCTGGGCTGGCGCGGCATTTCAACACGGACCCCGTTGTGCCGCGAATCATCGCAATGGCAGCGGTGTTCCTCCTGGGTCCTGTAGCAGCGGCGCTCTACCTGATTGCGGGTGTCATCATGCCATGGGATGACCCGGATGCGGCACGGGCGTCGCGGGCTGATGCGCACCCGCTCCGGTTCGCGGTATTGGTGGCGCTGTTTCTGGTCTTCCTGCCTTTCCTTTACTGCGCTTTCGTGGTCCCTCACGTGGAGGCTCTCTGTGAGCGTATGGGCCTTGAGATATGGAGCAGCTCGTTTCAAGGCACACTGTCCGGCCGGGCCTTCGACTCGGCTTCTGAGTACAAATACTGGCCGCTGACGGGAGTGCTCACAATCGCGTTTTTCTTTTGTGTGGGCTTGCACCTTCTCATCTGCAACCAGCGCTCCCGGAAGATCCTCGAACGGGCAGTCATCTGGTCGAGCGTTGTCTGGCTCCTCTTCTTGCTGGCAGGAACCTTGCTCCCTTTGATACGCATGGGCAGCAAGCTGCAATAGCCCGTTTCAGCCAACGCCTAACTTGTTGTGCAGGTGTATAACATGCCGCGGAAAGAGCACCGCAACCAGGAGCGCCGGCATCCTTGCCGGCTCTTCGAGTGCACGGAATAGGCCTGCAATACCCAAGAGCCTGCGGGGATGCCGGCGCTCCTGGGAGGGTGTCACTTTCCGCCTGCTGGTTTTGAAGTCTATGTCCGAGAATGACCGGAGGAAAGGAAGAAAGGCTCACTGCATGGCAAGCGCGTGTGGCACAGGCACCCTCGTCTCTGTCTTTATTGGGCACGAACTGGCTTGTGGCGGGATTTAGGGCCATCTCGGCATGCCGCAGGCAAGCCTGCTCAGCAAAAGCAGAGGCAAGCCTCCGCACTCCAAACCGGGCGCGCGGCATCCCTACCGGCTCTTCGAGTGCGGGCGGTTGGCTCGCTCTGCTCAAGCGCCGGCAGGGACGCCGGTTCTCCTGGCGGGGGGGCGGGAATATGTGCGCGTGGAATGCGATGTTCCCTTGTTGTATGATAAGAGAGACAGGAAGGGTGCCCAAAGGTCAGCAGAAGAGGGCGCCCGGCAAGGATGTCAGGTTTCGCGTAGTTCATGAGTGGTGAGCTGTCCCCAAATGGGACGGCGCACGAGGTAGGTATGAAACCCAGTGGGAGTGTGTCGGGTACCCCGGGTGGGGAGCCGAACAGCCTCAGTCTCGCGTTTGTAGAGGGGCTATACGAAGATTATCTCCGGGATCCGGCGCTGGTCCCGGACGAGTGGCAAACCTATTTCAAATCTCAGAATGGGGGCAGCGCCGCAACCCCTGCCGTTCCGGCTATCGAGACCCCGGCCCGGCCCGCGCCGCCGGTGGCGGGGCCGACCCCACCGTTCCGCACCGCCAAACGCCGCACCCAGCGATGCGCCGTCTGCGGACGCGAACAGGAAATCGGATCGCTCCAGCACCGGGTGGACATGCTCGTGCGCAACTACCGGGTCATGGGGCATAAGATCGCCCGTATCGACCCCCTGGGCATGCCGCGCCCGCGCCAACCCGAACTCGATCCCGCATACCACGGGTTCACGCCCGAGGACATGGACCTCATGTTCGCCGCGGAGACCCTGACGCCCGCGGGGGTTCTGCCGATGCGGCAGATCATCCAGCGGATGCGGAGCACGTACTGCCGCTCGATTGGTGTGCAGTTCATGCACATCGATGACCTGTCCATCCGCGAGTGGTTGTACGAGCGCATGGAAGGCTCATGCAACCGCATGTCGCTTACGCGCGAACAGCAACTCCGGATCCTGACACGTCTTACCGACGCGGTCATCTTTGAAGAGTTCATCCAACGCAAGTTCATCGGGGCGAAGCGCTTTTCTCTGGAAGGCGCGGAGAGCCTGATCCCGCTGCTTGACCTGACCATCGAGAAGGCCGGCGACCAGTCCATCAGCGAGATCGTGATCGGAATGGCGCACCGCGGCCGTCTTAATGTGCTGGCCAACATCATGGGCAAGAGCCCCAGCATCATCTTCCGGGAGTTTGAGGACAAGGGCGGCGAGATGAACCAGGGCCGGGGCGATGTGAAGTACCACCTGGGCCATCACACCGAGTGGACCACCCAGAGCGGACACAAGGTCCACATCGCGCTGGCCTTCAATCCAAGCCACTTGGAGTATGTGAATACGGTGGTGATGGGGCGCGTCCGCGCACACCAGGACCGCACAGGAGACGTGGCGCGCACAAAAGGCATGGCGCTGCTCATCCACGGCGACGCGTCCTTCGCGGG
>JADLCA010000455.1 GCA_020847495.1 Candidatus Hydrogenedentota bacterium
GACGAGCGCGATTTCGCGGTGAAGCCCATGAATTGCCCCGGCGGCATGCTCGTGTACAAGTCGGACTTGCGCAGCTACCGCGACCTGCCGATGCGCATGGCGGAAGTAGGCACCGTGCACCGGCACGAGAAATCCGGCGTGCTCCACGGCCTGTCGCGCGTGCGCATGTTCACCCAGGATGACGCCCATCTCTTCATCACCCCCGAGCAGATCCAGGACGAGGTTATCGGCATCATCGATTTCGTGGACCACGTCTACAAGGCGTTCGGCTTCGATTATCACGTCGAACTGAGCACGCGTCCCGAGAACTCCATCGGGTCTCACGAGATGTGGGAGACCGCGACCGCGGGCCTGACCAATGCCCTGGATGTCAAGGGCATGCCGTACAAGGTCAACGAAGGTGACGGCGCGTTCTACGGCCCGAAGATCGACTTCCACATCAAGGATTGCCTGAAGCGCTCGTGGCAGTGCGCGACCATTCAGCTCGACTTCGCGATGCCCGAGAAGTTCGATCTCGAATACACCGGCGCCGACGGCAACCGCCATCGCCCGGTGGTCATTCACCGCGTCATCTACGGGTCGATCGAACGCTTCTTCGGCATCCTCATCGAGCACTTCGCGGGCGCGTTCCCATTGTGGCTGGCGCCGGTGCAGGCCGTGGTGGTGCCGGTGGCGTCCGCTTTCGACACCTACGCGAAGTGGGTGCGCGACCGGCTCTTTGAGGCGGGATTGCGCGCCGAAGTCGACGACAGCACCGAGACCATGAAGTACAAAATCCGCGGCGCGCAGACGCGCCAAGTGCCCTACATGCTGGTCGTGGGCGAGCGCGAGCAGAGCAGCAAGACCGTGGCCATCCGTCATCGCCGCAAGGAAGATGCGGGCGCCGCCTCAGTGGACGACCTCATCGCGCGCCTGAAACAAGAGGTTGTGAGCCGGGCCCTCGATCCCCTGTAGGTCAGGGCTCTTCGACTGGCGGGTACCACACGATGCGGCTGTCTTGATCCTCGTCGAAGGCAACCTTCAGCGTTGGTGTGTTCCTCTCTACCTCGATGAGTGCTGCATCCGCGTCTTCATCACCCTCTGACTTTGGCGCGGGGACCCAATTTGTCCGCAGATGCGGTACGGGCACTCGCGCGGTGAATTCGCCCTTCGCGTCCCAGCGCAGAACTAATGCGGCGGCCTGTGAACCGTCCGCGGCGAAGTAGGTGACTGCGGCGAAGTCCTGCCCGTCGCGTGGGTAGATGACTTCATACAGGTAGTCCGACTTCATTTCGCTGAAGTGCCGGTAATTCGCGATCTCTTCTTTGATGATCTTCTTCCGGCTGTGCCCGATGTCGGCGAGATCCGCTACGAGACCCCAGGTGCCGGCCATGGCGCTGCGGCAGTAGTACCGCACGAGTTCCGCGTTCACATGCTTCATCTGGCCCGGATTGTTGGTCCATCGATTGACGGACCACGGGGGCATGAACTCGATCGCGCCGAGCGCCTCCTTGAAATTCGACCGCGCATGCTCGAGCCCGTTGCGCCCGCCGTCGCGGATCCACTGGTTCTGCGTGCTCAGAACAGTGAACTCGTTGATCATGCGTCCGCCGCTCTGACAATTCTCGATGTACAGGTCGGGATAGGTCTTGCGAACAGCAAGAATTGCGTCCTGAAACGCGAGCACATTGCGCATGACGCCCGCGCGCGTCTCGGGCGCGAAGAACACCTGGTCGTACTTCCACCACGAGATGCCGAAGTGCGCGCGCAGGCGCTCGACGTGATCCGTCAGGAACGCGGGAAAGTCGCTGCCCGCGAGATCGAGCAGGTGGCCGCCGATGAACTTCTCATAGAACCCCGGGTGGTCCACCGCGGGCGAATCGCCATCGGACACGAACTGCGGGCAGGTCCAGATACCTGTGGGGATGCCTTCCCCCGCGACATCCGCCAAGATGTCCTCCAGCTCGCCGGGCTTGAATTTCTTCGGGTCCGCGCGCCACTTGCCCATGCCTTCGTACCAGCCCGCATCGACGAGGAAGAAATCGAAGCCATACTGCGAGGCCATGCGGGCTTGGCGCCGCAGGAACTTGCCGGTCAGGTCGAAACGCGTCGTGTACCAGTGGTTATACGTGAAGAAGTATTCCGGTGCCGGGCCGCCATAATACTCACGCGCGAATCGGGCGCGTTGCAGCATCCACTCGCGACGGCATTCGGCTTCGGAGGCGCCGCGCGTGGGGGTGATGCAGAGGACCGGCCCGTCAATGGTCTCGCCGGGTTGAAGCACGAGCTGGGTTTCGTTTTCGGGCAGGCGTGCAACGAACCCAAACGTGTCTATGTTGCTGCGTAGCGTTGCTTCCCAGCCGCCACACCATTCGAGCGCGAAGTACACACGGCCGCCCTCGTGCGCGACGCTCCAGTAGGGATTGACCCCGTCGCTGTCCCGCGTGTCGGAACTGTGCAAGCGGCTGCCCAGCGTGACCGATACGTCGCTGTCAATGGCCTGCTCGACCGGCTCGAAACTCAGCGCCTTCCACCATTTGAGCTGGTTCGTGCCGGGCAGTTGCCAATCCGCGCCCCAGATCGGAAACCACGGCACGGCCAGCGGCGTGTCTCCTTCGTGGTGCAGGCGCGTGTGCAGGCGCAGCGTGGTGCTGTTGCGCGGCAGCTCGACGACCCACGACATCACCAGGTCCGAGGCGAGCGGCCGGCTGATGGCAACGCGCTGTCCCCAGGGCAAGTTCTCGGTGCGCGTAACGACTCCCTCCGGGATCGGGCCAAAGTTCAGACCGGCCCAAGGGGCACTTGACGTGTCGCCAGCGTCCTGAAAGACCGCCGATTGGTCATCCACCCAGCGGCACGTGGCGATATACGGAATGAGCTGGTCGTCCAGCACCAGTTCCACTTGGATGTGTTCGTTTTGAAGTCCCGCAACAGGTGCGGGTTGCACCGCGGACAAGATGGACAGCAAAGGCCATAGGGCTTGTGTAAGCACGGATGGTCTCCCTTGGTCTAGAAGCGTGTTTCAGAGGCCCAACATCCTCTGGTGCGCCGCATCGAGGACCTCCCTGTAGCGCAGTCGTCCCGCCTGAATCCCCGAAGCATTGCCCGCCTACGGAATTGCAGGCGAGACGCCCGTGCTACAGGGCACCCCGGCTTTGTTTATTACTGCGGTAACCTCATTTTGAAGCACGCTCCAGGTGCTCAAACATGGTTCCAATTCGAGTATGGGTTACACAGAACGCGGAGTCAAGACTGCCGACACAGATCTCGTCATGTACCCTCGAACGCCTCGACGCAGTCGCGTGAGCGCATTGCAGTCCTAGTCAAAACCCATTGCAGCAGAGCCACAATCAAACCCGGAAGTTCATCCACCGATTCCACCGATTAAGTAAGGAGATGCAGGACGTGGAACGGGCGTCTCGCCCGTGAATTGAGCATACGTGAACGCAGAGGCGCGCTGTTCGTAGAGGAACATCGAGAATGAGCAAGACGGCATTCTGGTGCATTCTTTGCCATTCCCGTGGAGCACGTTGCCGGGCGAGGATGAAACGCTACTGGCGGGTTGCCCGTTGAATTTGCTAGAGTCGCGCGTAAACCGCTCGCGGTGCAACATGGGAGGAGACCTGCCGTGGACCCCGTCATTCGCCGATTCGCTATACGTTTCGCCTTATTGGCGCTGTGTGTTTCCACTTCCGTCTGGGCCCAGGACGCCAAGAACTTCCTGGACGTCGGCGGAGGAAAGTTAAAACGGGGTTCCAACGAGTTCACTGTCCGTGCCATCTACGCGCCCGAACTGGGCAAGCCGGGAGCCACCGCCGCGGACATCGCACAAACCCTGAATGTGATCGCCAAAGTCGGCGGCAACAGCGCCTGCTTCGACCTTTACGGATTCAACGAATCCGGCGGCGACATCTCATCGGACGGGCTTTCGGCCCTGCGCCAGGTGCGCGACCTGGCGGCGGCGCGCAACATGGTCGCCGTCGTGCGAGTGTTTGGGCCACACGCGCCATTCTCCGGGCGTGGCAGGCTTGAGGCCGCGAAGACCTGCGCACGCCTCCTGAAGAACGATCGAGATGTGCTCTACCTCCTGGAGGGTGACAACGCGAAGCGGCTCGCCCGCGAATTCAAGCGGCGCACGGTCAACCTCGCTGTCGCGTCCCCGGAGGACGGGGATTTGCAGGTGGTGACACAGCCGGCCCCGGGAAATCGGAAGCGCCCTGCGTTGTTGCTCGGCGCAGTGCCGGCGGAGTTGGCCGAACAATCCCACTTCATCCTGCCCGAAGGCGAGGAGAGCTACGAAATCCTGGACGCAGCCTCCGCGTTGATCCCCGAGCATTATCCCTGGACACCGGACAACTCGAGTCTGACGCCCGAAGAACGCGCGGAAGGCTGGATCGCCCTGTTTGATGGCAAGACTCTCAATGGCTGGACGGTCCTGGGCGAAAAGCAAGATGCCTGGCAGGCGCACGACGGCATTATCGAGCGCGTGTCCGCGGGTTCTCAGGGTTTGCGCACCATTGACCGGTACGGCAATTTCATCCTGCGCTGGGAGTGGCGTCTTCCCAGGCCCGGCAACAACGGCGTCCACATTCATGCGCCCCGCGCGGGCCGTGCTTCGCGAATCGGTTTCGAGTACCAGATGCTCGGCGACTACGGCGAAGCGCCAAACAAGAACAGCACGGGTTCCATCTACGATGTGGTCGCGCCTCCTGTCAATGCGAGCAACCCCGTCGGGGAATGGAATGCTTCGGAGGTCGTAATCGAGTGGCCTCACGTGAAGTACGTGTTGAACGGTGTGACGGTTCAGGACGTGAACTTCGCGGAGAACGAGGAACTGCGGCCGCGCCTGCCCGAGGGATTCATTGTACTGACAGAGCACCACGATTCCGTCATGTATCGGAACATAAAGATCAAGCCTCTGCCATAAAGCAGGCGGAGTTGTCCCGCGCCAAGGCTTGAGGAGGAGTTCGTCATGCGAGCACTAGCAGCGGCTGTCGCGATGGGAGTGATCGTTATGGGGTGCGCAACCGTCCAGGATTTGCCGGCCTCCGTCGATCTCGCGTCTTTCCGCGTGTCGGGACTGCAGTGCGTGATTGGCAATAACGCTGCCGACGGGGAACACCGCTCCGGCTACAATGGCGTGTTTCGCATCACATCGCCTGATGAGGATGTGACGCCTTACGTTCCTCTGTATGCGGGACTCAATCTTGAGCACTACTTCGACGCGCGCCCGCGCAGCCCGGAAGCGTCCGTCTTCTTCGAGCCGCGTCACGCGCCGATGGAGTTACGCAAGGTCAATGACACGACCGCCGAACTTCACCAGCCCGCGACTCCCGTGTACGGCGTCGAGAGCTGGACGACCTTCGAGCTGAAAGAACCCCACTACATCGACATGTCCTACCGGTGCATCCCGCGCAAGGACGCGTTCCAGGGCGGATTCATGGGTGTGTTCTGGGCCTCGTACATCAACGCGCCACTCGACAAGAGCATCTATTTCCTTCAGGGTGACTCCACCCTTGAGAAACCCCGCTGGGCGCAGGTATGCACGCAAAAGCACGGCGTCCACAGTACCGTCCGCTGGCAGGGCGACACCGCGGAGCTGCAGTACCCGCCCGAGGCGGACACACTGTTCAATTCGTTCTCGCCCTACCGCTTCTCAGCGCCGTTCTACTACGGGCGCGTGCGCGACATGGTGCTCATTTACATCTTCAAGCCGAACCCGTATCTGCGCTTTGCCCATTCACCGAGCGGCGGCGGCAACACGGAAGCCGAAGACGACACCAATCCAGCCTGGGATTTCCAGTTGGTCATCCCGGACTGGAAAGTGGGGGAAACCTACAGTCTCACCATGCGCGCCGTCTATAAGCCGTGGGTGGACCGCGCCGATGTCCTGAGCGAAGTCGCGAAGTACCTCAATGAGTAAGAGTGCCCGGATGAGGTGGCATGGCCTTCCAGGCCA
>JADLCA010000456.1 GCA_020847495.1 Candidatus Hydrogenedentota bacterium
TCCGCGCTGGCGACACTGCTCTGCACGGCATTGTTCACCGCGGTCAGTTTTCGCACCGGGTCAAGCATGCCGGCGAGCGCGAGGTACAGCATCATGAGGTCGGCCAGCGCCATTGAACCGGTGATCACCTGCCGGGCGCTCATCAGCACAAAGACGACAACGCCACACACCATGACCAGCTCCGTCAGCGGGCCGATCGCGGCTTCGGCTTTCATCATCTTGAGGCCTTGGCGTTGCAGCTTGTTGTACTCGTGGTCCACGAGCCGCATCACATGGGATTCCATGCTGAACCCCTTGATGATGCTGATCCCGGTTACACTCTCCTTGGCCACCGTTTGCAGTCCTGCGATTCTCTCCAGCGTGCGCCGCATACGCTTGCGTACACTCTGGCCAATCTTGATCATCACCAGCGCGACCGGCGGCAGCACGCAGAGGCCGATGAACGTGAGCGGCGGGTCCACCCAAAGGGCAAGCCCGAGACATGCGAGTGCCTTGAATGGCTCGCGGAAGAGCTTCATGAATACTGTCGTGAGGCCGCGCCCTGCCGAGAAGCAATCGTTCGTCATGCGCGCGATGATCTCGCCGGACGTGCGCTGCTCGAAGAAGCGCATCGGCAGCCGGATGATGTTCGCGTACATTTCCTTGCCCAGGCGCACGGTCACAAACGTCGCGATGGACGCGGACAAGTACTCCTGAAGAAAGCGCGCCACGCCGCCGACGATGGACAAAGCAACTACGATTACACACAAGATAAACATGGCGCGCATCTGGTCCGCGCGCAGGTATTCGACCCAGTTCGCAAACGTAGTATCAAGACCTGCCGGCGCCCACCCAATGACGTCGCGCATCTTCTCCGCGTAACCCTGGATATCCGCCTGGATGTGTGCGACATCGCGCTGGACCTTTACCGCGTCATCAAAGACGTACTTGACCACGGTTCGCGTGCCCATGATGATTGCGCCAAACGACGCGGCGACAAAGATGGCGAACAGGATCGACACCGCGAGCCGCATCTTGTATTCGAAGACATACCCGAGCAAACGCCGGTAGACCGGCCATGAGCGGCCCTGCACTTTAGCCGCGCCGCGAGGGTCGTAATTGATTTTCTCGTCAATGCCGTACATGAGACTCCTCGTTCAAATCCGGTAGTCTGAGTAATCCGTGATTCTACCATGCCCCCAAAAATGGAACAAAAACGTCGAATCAAGCCGTCGTAGAAGTGGTTGCCTTCCGTTGCATTCATCGGGAGAACCCCTGACTTCGCGGTGGAGCGTGAATCGGACGGATCAGACCATTCGGCCGGATCGGTCCGGTGGGGTTTTCGCACCCGGCATCCGCGCTGCGGCTGGGCCGTCTACTCGTAGACTTATTGCTCGGGGATTCCTTTCTGCCTTCTCCTTCGTGTGCTTCTATTTCCCTTTAAGCGTCTTGGCGCCCTTGCGAGAGTCCTCATCTACTATTGGTGCACCCTCTGCGCCTCTGTATTCGCGATCTTCGCTGCTTCGCGGTGAATCACTCCTTCTTCGTCTTCCTTTCGTGTGTTTTGTGCTTTTCGTGGTGAGATTCCCGGTATTCCTCCTCGGGAGTCTTGCTTTGACCTTTGCCGTCCCTTACGATGCACGGCATGGCAGGCAAGTTCATCCATGGCATCAACGCGGTCAGCGAGGCCCTTCGCGCCGAGGGGATGGTAAACCGCATCTACGTGGCGAAGGAGTCGCGCGCGCACGGGGTGTCTGCAGTGATCACGACTGCCAAGGAGTGTCATGTTCGCTTTGATTTCGTTCCGCAAGCAAAACTGAACGAG
Source organism: Candidatus Hydrogenedentota bacterium (assembly GCA_020847495.1). GTDB lineage: Bacteria > Hydrogenedentota > Hydrogenedentia > Hydrogenedentales > SLHB01 > JAHDWY01. The sequence continues at coordinate 1,805 of JADLCA010000456.1, forward strand.
CTCGCTGGGACCCATGAACACCAGGGAATCGTGGCAGCGATCAGCCCAGTGTCCTATGCCTCATTGGAGGTCTGTCTCAGCCAATGCCCGCCAAAGGCTACCCTGCTTATTCTCGACCAGATACAGCATCCCAAGAATCTCGGACTGCTGATTCGCACAGCTGTTGGTGCCGGCGCATCAGGAGTCCTGCTCACTTCGCGCGGAGGCGCTCTTCTCGACGAAGACGTCGTCCGTGCAAGCGCGGGCACGCTTTTCCACATTCCTATCGTGCTTTGCGGGAATCTCGCGCAGACCCTGCGAACCCTGAAGAAGGCCAATTTCTGGGTCTACACCCTCGACGTGTCGGGCGGAGAAAGTGTTTTCAAGGTGAACTGGGCCGACCGTTGCGCGCTGGTCATGGGCAATGAAACGGAGGGTCTTCGTCCCGGCGTCAAGAAGGAAACCGATTTGTCGGTGACCATTCCCCTCGCGAACGGGCTTGACAGCCTCAATGTTGCGGTCGCCGCAGGTATCGCCCTCTTCCAGTCATCAGTTGCGCGAGGACTGTTCTGATTTAGCCTGAGCGAAATATGCCAGCAGTGGAAATTGTGCGTCGCGTGAAGTGAGACTACCGGAAGGAGAAACGAAGCTCAGCCAAAATGCCTCTTGAAGTAACCCGCTTCGTCGATCCGATTCAACCCGACACGAATGAACTCGTCGAATTCCTTCTCGCTGATCGGTCCGGAGACATCGGGTGATGCGGACTCTTCCTTGACAAACAATTCATCATCCGCAGCCAAGTCTTCCGCTACCTCGCCCACTGCTTCGCCCATGGGGGGTAGACCCAGCATGCCAGGCTCGAAAAACTCCGTAATAACAGTAGCAAAATGATCTTTGCGCTCTTCGAAGGAGCCCGTCTCTAGAATTCGGCGGCTCAGCCCGACGGCTTTGTTGCGGAACAAAACCACCAGTTCGCGGCATTGCGGACAAGACATGACCACCACTACGTCGCGGGGAACCTTGGACGTGATTATGCGCGGAGTACCACAATGAGGGCACGAGCAAACTTGCATATCGGCCTCTTTATCGACAACTTCATCGCGGTTAGGAGCACCACGAGCGACTTTTATTCTATCGCACGCAGCATGCGCTGTCAACTGAAGTGCGCCGCAGAAAACTCGCACAGCTAGGCATGCTCACGGGTGCGCGCGGATCAATTCGCGCGGAGCTCAATGCGAGAGCATCACTTCAATCGCGGAGGGATCGTTCGGGATCTCGGTGGCGCAGCGTACTTCCACTTGCGGACTCGCTTCGTCGAATCCAAGGTGTGATTCCTGAACTCCCGCAAGATTGCCTTCCTGGTCGGCAACGACGCCCATGATGACGAGCCGGTCGCCGAAATCCGGCAGGCGAGCATCGCCGCCCGCGCCTTGTGCTATCGTGCGCGTCCAGTCGTAGAGGCCGTTCGCAAACACCTCCGGCGCGGCGTTGTAGGCGCGTGCCCACTGCGCCGCGGTGGGAATCTGTTTCTCTTGGGCGGTTGCGTAGGCGAGCGCCGCATAAAAGGGGAGATTCGTGGCGGCCTGTTCCTCGGCGCCTGGCGGAGGAGCAATGGCCGCGCCCCAGCCTTCGGCCGCCGCCACGGGCAGGAACTCCGCCCATAGCACCGGCCGCACATCGATGAAGAAGCCATCCTCCTGTATGTCGCCCGGCAGGATGAACAAGGTGCCCTGCGGACGCGCCGGCGTCAACGCCAGATAACACTGGAGCGCTTGATGCGCAAGCCGCTCGGCACGCGCCACATTGTCCGTTTGAACCTGCCCGGCCGCCGCGGCCAAGTCCTCCGCGCGCTGAAGAATGGCATCGCTCTCGGGTGACGATTGAACGTTGAGGGTCAGGTTTTTGGCTCTGCGCACGAAATCCATCGTCTGTTCGTAGCGTTGCCGTATGAGGGTCTCCTCGCCCGATGGCTGCTCGGAGCCCGCATTCGCCGCGGCCTCACGCATGGGCAGTGTTCGCTGTTTTGTGAGGCCCCACACACCCACCGCCGTAACCAACAGCACCACGGCCACCAAGGCGAGGCCCAACGCCTTTGAACCGCCACCTTCCGCAGGCTTCGCCGCCGCTTTGCGCGACTCCAGGGTTCCGCCCGTCTCGACGATTTCCAGGATGGACGTGAGCGCCTGCTTCAAGTCCGAGACATTCTGGTAGCGATTGGCCGGGTCCGTTTCCACGCACTTCGCCACGATCGGATCGAGGGAGGGAGGGATGTCTTTCATGATCTGCGAAGCGGGCTTTGGGATTCCCGTCGGCAGATTGCCGGTGAGGATTTCGTAGAGCATCACGCCGATGCTGTACACATCCGCGCGCGCATCCACGTTGCGGCTGTCCTTCAACTGCTCCGGCGACATGTAGTGTGGCGTGCCCATGATCACTGCCGTGGCCGTGAGCCGCTGGTTCGTCATCAACTTCGAGATGCCGAAATCCATCAACTTGACAGTGCCTTCGGGCGTCACCATGACGTTCTCGGGCTTGATGTCCCGGTGCACCGTGAATTTGTGTGCGTACTCGAGCGCGGTACAGAGCTGGATCATGATTTGCAGTGTCGTCCGCACCGGCAGCCGCTGCCCCGGCCCGAGCGAATCGATCATGCTGCGCAGGGAGCGGCCTTTGATTAGCTCCATCGAGATATAAACGATGCGGTCGGTAATGCCGATATCGTGCACGCGCACGATGCCGGGGTGTGACAACTGGCGCGCGATGCGCGCCTCGTTGAAAAAGCGGTCAACGACGAGCTTGTCCTGCACATATTGGGGCAGCAGAGTCTTGAGGGCAACCTCCTCCTTCAGCGTATTGTCTTGGACCCGGTAGATGCAGCCCATGCCGCCCCGGCCCACGATGTCCACCACCGTGTAGCGGTTCGCGATGACCTGGCCCTTGTTGAAGGTGAAGTGCCCCTGCTTGCCTGAGTTCGAGCGCGGCTGTGCGTCCGAGCTGCTCGGCGGCTGCATCCGGACCTGGGGCAACGCACCTCCGCAAGTTGCGCAGCGCAACTGCCCCGTCTCGTGCGCGGTACCGCATTTTGGGCATTTCACTTTATTCATTGAGCAGAGCCTTCACGCCATACTTGGTTTTTTGTCCGGAGACACCGCCCCCGAGTCCTGCCTCAGTGCACGATCATCCTAGCGCGAACCGAACACGCATGCAATTCTACAGGAAGTCTCAGCCCAGGCCCATCAACCAGTCGATGACCACGGCCTGCATTTTCGGGTCGAAACAACTGTAATGCTCCGGCGTTGCCAGCGTGAGCCTGTCTGCTGCGCCTTGGACGGCAAAAGCCGCGCGGGCCGCCTCCACGCAGCGGGAGATATCCTCCGCATTCACTTCGCGGTCGAGCGTGGGGGAGACGACACAGACCGGTCGCGGCGCCATACCCGCGATCAACGCGTGCCGGTCATACGGAATCCGGTCCTCCTGCCCCTCGAAGTGGCCAAGGTGGGGAAGCCACATTCGCACCTTTCCCCAGCGCCCGATACCGCCCAGACGCTTGTCCGGGGTGTCCAGGCGATAGGGTTCGACTCCACACACAAGGGCATAGCCTGCGGGGCGTTCATCGATGACTCCGAGGTGCTCGGCCACCATGCTGCCGAGGCCGTACCCGACGACATATACCTTGGACTGGTCCACATAGGCCAGACGTCCCATGGCATCCAGCGCAGCCTGCGCGTCGCGCACCATCTTGCCGAGCAGCGACCACTGCGGATGGCGCTCGTAGAATCCTTCGACTTCTTCAATGCGGCGTCCATATCCAATCTGATCGAAACAGAAGACCGCGTAGCCCTGCTTGGCCAACGTCGTGTAGAACTGATCGCCGCGCTTGTACGAAGCGCCGTAGCCGTGGGCGTTGTGCGCGGGATGCAGCCACAACACCGCGGGAATGCGTTGCCCTTGCGAGCCGGTTTTGTCCACGCTCTTCGGCATATACACATCGCCGTTCAGATACTCGCCGAAGACCACGTCGTCTTTCTGCAGGCCCTCGCCCACATTGAGGCGTCCCAGTTGCGATTCGATGTGGTCCGGCTCTTCCCCGTAGGTTCCTCCGGGACTCGCCGCTCCGGGGGGCGGCGTGCCGAGCATGGCCAGCACAGCGGTGCGCGTTTCCACGCGCTTCTGCTGCCAGGCTTCGGCGCCCGCCCCTGCCGCAGGCAGCATCCCATCGAATGACAGCGGGGGAGACGAGTCCGGGCCAGGCGCGGATTGCAACTGTGCGCGCCACGCGTCCCAATCCCAGGGGTGGACGAAGCGCTCCGGAAATGCATACGTGCCGCGTCCGAATTGAAGGTCACACCAGTCGAGGTACCGGTCGATCGTTGTACTCCACGTCTCGTGCCCGGCTGGGCGATACAGGATGCGTAATGCCCCGTCCGGCGCTCCGAGGAAATCGTACACGCGCTTCACCGCGCGATAGGTTTGCTCCATGGTCCAGGTGCTCTCGACACTGTCGTTATACGCGATACTCAGGAGGCAGGGTCTTGGCGCGCTCAGGGCGACCAACTCGTGCATGTCGATGGGGAGCTTGTCTTCGCGCCCTACGAAGAAGCGCCACCGCGGATGAAACCACGTGGGAAAGGCCCTCGTGATGTTCTCGATGCCTTCCTCCAAAGACTGTTCGGAACAATAGCGTGTGGGAAGGGGACCGCCCGCGCCGGAACTGGACGAGATCACCGCGTCTATTCGTTCGTCCAACGCCGATGCCATCAGCGATTGTTTCCCGTTGCGCGAATGCCCCGTAATCGCGATGCGGTCATGATCCGCCTCCGGCACCGTCTCCAGGTAGTCGATGCAGCGGCCCGCTGCCCAGGCCCGCCGCATCAGACGCGACCAGTCATACTCGGGATACGCCCCAATGAAACTCTCCGAATCGTCCCTGCTGTCGGCGCCCGCGTACACACAGGCAAGGTAACCGCGCCGCAGCGCGATCAGCGCCCACGCGTTGTGGTTTTCTTGCGTCATAAACACGGGGAAGGGGCCCTCGCCCTTCGGGATGTAGAGGCGCAGCCAGAGATGCGCCTTTTCCTCCGGCCCGAAGTGCAGGTTCACCTCGCGCACGATGGCGCCTTCCTCTTCGGTCTTGCTCAGTACTTCCACGCGCAAACGGTCAGGACGCGGCGGCACGGTCCCCAAGATCCAATGCTGGAATTGCTGAAGCAGCTCTGTCCGCCGTGCGGGCCATTCCTCAGGCGATTGCAACGGTCTTTCATCCGCGGTCGCCTCATTCCAGAGCAAAGGGTCGGGCAGCAGCGGAATCGAAGGCATCGCGTCGAAGTCGGGGGGCAGTTCTCCGCTCTGCTCAAGCCAGGCCTCCCACTCAGCGCTCTCCGCCAGCACACGCTGCAATTGTTCGAGTGTCGCATGCCGCCTGGCTTCAGATTCTTGCGCGGAACCAATGGATGTCAGGGTCAGCGCTATCAGTAGGTTGAGGACAAGAAATCTCTTCATGAGGTGCTCCCGCGTTCTGTCTGAAGCCAGCGTTTCTCTTGCGAGGGTAGAGGAAGAGGTACGTACGCGGCAAATTAGGGTCCGCTCAAGGTAATGGAGAAGGGCACGCTGATCGTAGTCTGCCGCGCAAGGTTCTCGGTGGGCAGGTTTCGTGGAGTACGTCCTGGATGATAACTGATGGAAACGTCCAGTTTGCCGGATAGAAGACCCGCGCCCAGCAGCCTTTCTTCCGCCGTCTTTTTCAACGGCACCGTTACGCTCACTGTGTCACTCCACGGTCTTGTCAGGTGGTTAAAACCCCACACCCCGCGATACTGCCGAGGCGGGCGTTGCAGAACCATGATTGGATAGGTGATTCCTCCCTCGCCTTTGGCCGTGGACGCGTAGTAATCCACGTAGAATCGCACTTGATACACGTCGACGTTCGAGTGCCACGCGAAGACGCTGATGGGAATCTCGATATCTTGTCCCAAGGTCGCGCGCTCGGGGATTTGCGCGGTGACTTCCGGCGTTGGCCAGACCCATGGCAGGAAGAAGAGGTAGACGAACACCACGACCGCTGCGGCGATCAGCATCTGCCTGGTCCGGACGGAATTCCAGTCCATCGCGCGTCCCCCCATCTGCGATGTGCGGCTCAACGTGCCTTCCCGCGCGCCCGGCCTCTTACTCGAGCAACGCCCACCGCAAAGAGCGTATCCTTGTCCCTAACCTCAATCAGAGAAGGACGAGGACAGATTAGACCGCATGACCCCGTATCGGCAAATTCATCCAGCCTTTGGCTGTTCGTTGTCCGATGCGGTGTCGCATTGGTGGAGTAGTAGGGCGGGTTTTCCAACCCGCCATTCTTGAGTTTGCTCAAGTGCGTTACTGCATTCCAAATACCTTGCGATCACGTCGAGCGCCACCATGCAGTCCCCGGCCTTTGCACAAACGAGCGATTGGTAAGGCGGGTTGGAAAACCCGCCCTCCTAGACCGAATGGACTTCCGCTCACACGACCGGAAACCCTTGCACGCGCTCTGTCATGTACGCCTTCGCCGAGAAGTCCGCCAGCAGCAGACGGTCTTCATTCGTGAACGTCAGATCGCCTTGAAGAATCGCGATGTTCTTGTCCACGTCGCCCGGATAGGACACACCTATGTTGAGCAAGGAGATGCGCGGGTCTTGCATGACCCAGCGAATCGCGGTGGTGGGCAGGCGCTTGACGGCTTCGGGGTCGTAGTCTGGCACCACGTTTTGCGCGTTGTGATTGAACACCCACGCGCCGAGCACTTTCATCGCAACGATGCCCATGTCCAGCTCGTGCGCCTTGGCGACACATGCCTCTCGCCACTCCATGCTGGTGTCCGAATGGCGCGTGTTGTAGCCTTTCCGGAAGTATCCGTATTCGATGAGAACCTGGTCGAAGCCACCCGTCGCGATCATCTTGTACATTTCTTCAAAGGCATTGTGCCCTGTGAGGCCGATGAAGCGGATCAGGCCCTCGTCCCGCAACTTGACCAGCTCCGCGTGAAGCTGCATCGCGCCCTCAAACCTCAACCGCTCAATAGACGGGCCGTGGATTTGGATGCAGTCGATGCGGCTGATTTTCAGCGTCTCCAGCGATTTCTCCACGCTGGGGCGCACCTCGCCCGGCTCGCCCACAAGCACTTTTGAAGCGATGTACACCTGGTCGGCCACATCGTGGAGGGCCTCGCCCATCACGCTCTCGCTCTCTTGATAGATGCGTGCGTTATCGAAATAGCGAATCCCTTTCTCATACGCATCGCGCACCATCTGCACGCGGACCTCAAACGCAGGCGGGTTCTCCAGCCCGTAGTAGCCGTACTCCTTGGCCATCATGGCGGAGCCGCCGTGCCCAAGGATGGGGAAGCTGTGCCCAGTCTTGCCGAAGCGCCGCACCGGAATCTTGAGGTCCGACGTGATGGACTTCGCAGGCGCCGCCTGTGCGGATGCCGCACCCGCCCCCAGCACACCTGCCGCTGCGCCAAGCCCAGACTTCAGAAACCCTCTGCGGTCCACACCGTTGAGTTTGCAGTCCATGGATATTCTCCCGAGTATGCACCAAATATACGGACAGCCACGGACCATGTTCGCATGCAGGCTGCGGTTTTGCAAACGCACTCTCGGGTCCTCGATTGCGCCGAATTCTCGATCCGCATAGCGGCGCGAAGAGACCGAAAGATGCATGTTTCCAGTTGAGACTCCGCCTTGGGTGATTCCAGCCCGGAAGGGCGAAAGACAATAGCCCAGCGATTTATCGCTGGGTAGCAGGGACAACCAGAAGACGAGTCCCGTCAGGGACGACTGAGCAGGTGCGGTATCGCAGAAAGACGATGTTCAAGAAATGGTTGGAGGATTTGCATGAGAAGCATGACGTGAAAGACGCGGTACTGGAGCCGGAATGAACTCTTTCGCCCCTGCCGGGGCTGCAATGTAAGGGGGAGGGCATGCCCACCCCGGGTTCCGCCTGCGGCACCACCCGGGGCTAAACACCTACGCCCTTGCCAGGGCTTAAGATCAAAACGGCGCGTGCCAGACAATACGGGCTGTCAGGTCGATCACTTATTCGCAGCGCTGTGTCACGCCGCAGGCGTGACGAGCGATGCAGTACTGAGGAGCGTTCTGCTCTCGCGAGTCTCTGCGCTCCTCCGCGAACTCCGCAGCTCTGCGTTTGAGTGCCCTCAAACCACGAGCGAGACGCCCGTTCCCCCTTGCTGGTTCCCCCTTGTCGGTGATATTTCTTGAATCGGTGCAATCGGTGAAATCGGTGGATGACTCTCCTCGTTTGGTTGCGGCTATGCCGCGCTGGGCCATCATCTATCGTTCCTATCGGGGTCTCTCGCCGGGTTCACAAGTATCCGAGGACTCGGCACTGTCAACGTACCGAAATCCGCCTTGAAAAAAACGCAGCCAGGGGACCGCAGCGATCCCCTGGCTCAGTCTGCGATTAGAGGTCTTACGGCCGCGGCGGAATCA
>JADLCA010000457.1 GCA_020847495.1 Candidatus Hydrogenedentota bacterium
GATGACGAAGCGACAGGCGTTCGACATGTTCTACTACACGCTGCGCCGCGTGCTTCCCGCCGCCGAACGGCACAAGATCCACATTGCCCTGGAGCCCCACCAGGTCTACACAGTCAAGCTGAAGACGTACCTCGAGATTCTTGGACTCGTCGATTCGCCTTACTTTAGCTGCAATCCAGACACGGGCAACGTGTTCATGGCAGGCGGGGACCCGTATGCGTTTCTCGAGGCCATTGCCAAGAAGGTCGTGCACGTCCATGCGAAAGACATCGGCGGTGTGCTTATGGACGACCGCGGCAAGGTCACCGGGGTGCCGTCGGGCTGCGCCTGTGGCGAGGGTGTTCTCGATTGGACCCGTATTGTGAAGATCCTTCGTAAGGCCAAATTCAAGGGCGTTTTGTCGGTGGAGTGCAGCACGGAGGAACAAGGGCGCAAGAGCATCCAACACCTGCGAAAGGTGCTGCGCGCGTCATAGCGTCCCGCGAATCAAGCACGGTTGCGGAACCAGAACCTGGGAGAGATTTCATGAGTGGCAATCGCACTTCGTTTATGTGTTTGGCCGTGGCCTTGGCGTCGCTATTGGTCGCTGCCTCATCATCGGCCGCAACCTTGCACGTGGGCGCCGCGAGCGTCAGTATTACCCCGGACAAGCCCGTGGCGCTCGACGGGCAGATGGCGACGCGCATCGCCCGCGAAATACAAAGCGAATTGCAGGCCAACGCCATGGCCATGGAATCCCGGGACGGTGAGAAGGTGCTGGAACAGGCCATCTTTGTCGCCTGCGATGTCGTGTATATTACGGCCGAGGTGCGCGCACGCGCCTGCGCGGAACTCAGCGCGCGCATTCCTGAGTTCGATGTTCGCAAACTCGTCATCAGTGCAACCCACACGCACACGGCCCCGGTCACGATCGAAGACAAGTACAAGATACCGGACGAGGATGTCATGCGGCCCGCCGAGTTTTCCGATTTCTTCGCGGTACGCATTGCCGATGCCGCGGAGGCCGCCTGGAAGGCGCGCAATCCCGCCAAGGCCGGCTGGGGAATGGGCGATGCCGTCATAGGCTACAACCGCCGGTCCTACTTCGAAGATGGACACGGGCAGATGTATGGCGACATCAGCATTGACAGCTTCCGGGGAATCGAAGGCCCCGAAGATCATGCGGTGGAAGTGCTCTTCTTCTGGGGCGAGGACGACGTCCTGATCGCGACAGCGATCAACGTGGTGTGCCCGGCACAAGAAGTGGAAGGTCTCAGTGCCGTGAACGCTGACTTCTGGCATCCCGTCCGCGAAGGACTCAAGGCGAAATATGGCAGCGGCCTGATCGTACTGGGATGGATAGGTGCTGCGGGCGATCAATCGCCCCACATCCGTTACCGAAAGGCCGCGGAGGACCGGATGCGCGAGCTTCGGGGACTCAGCCGGCTCGACGAGATTGCGCGGCGAATCATCCGTGCGTGGGACGAGGCCTACGAAGGGGCGCAAAAGGAGAAGTTCGCCGAGGTTCCGCTGGTTCACCTTGTGAAGCCCATCGAATTGCCGCGGCGCAAGATCACCGAGAAGGAGTATGAAGCAATCAAGGCGGAGCTGGCCACGTGCTCCTCGGACCCTCTGCAGTATCGCCGCGTCGCCTGGCACGAAGACGCTATCAAGCGCTACGAAGCCCAACAAGCGGGCGACATCAAACCTTACACGATGGAACTCCATGCCATCCGCCTGGGAGACGTGGCCATCGCCACGAATGATTTTGAACTCTATACCCAGTACGGCATTCAGATGAAGGCGAAGAGCAAGGCGCTGCACACGTTTGTCATCCAGCTCGCGGGGCCGGGCAGCTATGTGCCCACGCCCATTGCCACGCAGGGCGGCGGCTACAGTGCCGTTGTGCAAAGCAACGAGGTTGGCGACGAGGGCGGCCAGGTGCTTGTCAATGAGACCGTGGCCGCGGTGAACGGGCTGTGGGCGGAGACCTCGAATAATCCGTCCTGATTCAGGGTTGTCTGCCGACAGACAAGCACGTCACAAACGCCAAGTGGGGCTTCAGAACTCCACACGAAGAGGTGATGACAATGAAACGCTGGTTTGTGCTGCTCGGTATCGGGTTACTCGCGCTTTCCGCGTCAGCGGCCGAGGTCTTGTTCACCGATGGACCTCAGGAGTACCAAGGGAAGCGTTACTACTGGTTGACCGAGTGGAGACTGGATGTGACGCTACCGGCCGACGTGGCGCCCGGGGACCGCTTCGAGGTGCTGTTTGGCAGCAAGGGTTCTGACAAGCGGACGCTGCGTTATGAGTACGGCGATCATTCGGGTTTGCTATCCGACATGCGTCAAACCCCCTACGAGTGGCTCGAATTGCCTCTGGGTGAGCTGTCGCCCGGCAAGCAAGTTGCACTCTTCACGAAGGGCGAACACCCGGCTGCGTTCCTTGCCGGTGTCCGGGTGACTGGCCAGTCCACGGCAACGCTGGAAGTCAAGCCATCGCGAATTGCCGCCTCGTCAGACGCCAGCAAGTCCCTCTATTGGGCAGACCTGCCCGGCTTTGAAATGAACGATGAGACGCGGCGGCTGTGGGACCCGGCTCCGGTCACGCCCGACTGGGATCGTGCCATGCGCTCCGCGCGGTTTGCCGGCACTGCGCTGGACAAGGTTCAGCGCTGGCTTCGCGAGCGCTGTCTCCCCGTTCGCGATGAACGTTCGGGATTGTTTCGTCCCACCGGCCCCGAATGGAACTATCGCGATACCGCGGCGGACTGCTATCCGTTTTATGTCTGGGCTGCGTTCTACACGGACCTTGATGTCCTGAACACGGTCATGGTTGAGACTCTGGAGGCCGAACAACGCTTGTGCAATCACCTTGACTCGCTGCCCGTCAGCTACGACATGGATCGGGGCGAGAAGGTGGCCATGGACTTTGACGCGATGATATTCGGCGCCAGCGAGTATGCAAAAGACGGCTTGGTACCCATCGTCGAGATAACAGGGAGGGACTACCCTTGGCTCGCGCGGATGCGAGGCATCGTCGATGATGTGTTCAAGCACGCCCCATACGATACGCCCTACGGGAAGTTACCGTCCACGAATGTCGAGGTGAACGGCGACCTGCTCCAGATCCTCCCGCGGCTGTATTGCATGACCGGCGAGCAGAAGTACCTGGACTGGGCACACCGTCTTGCCGATTCCTACCTTCTCCCCGGCGGGTTCGTGCCGTCCCGCCTGTCAGATCACGGTTGTGAGATCATCGGCGGTCTGGGACTGCTTTTCGCTGTTGACCGCAAGGCGGCCCCGGAGAAGTGCGAGGAGTACCGGTCCCATTTGGAGTACATGTTCGACGAAATACTAAAGCGCGGCACGAACTCCGACGGAGTGATTGCCGGCGAACTGCAGGAGTCTCCAGGACCTCATGACAACGTGACGCTCCGCGACGGTTGGGGATACGACATGGTGGGATTCCTGGATTACGATTTGGCGTTGGGCTCCAATCGCTATGGCGAGGCCATTCGGCGCCCCATGACGAATCTGCTCAAAC
>JADLCA010000458.1 GCA_020847495.1 Candidatus Hydrogenedentota bacterium
CGGGTGCATCCCGGCAGGTATACTGCGTGGCGCAATCGCGGTCAAACCTGGCGGACACCATCATGCCGACACTGGGCGTTGGCATCATCGGATGCGGGTGGGTGGCGGCAGAGTACATCAAGGCGTTTCAGAATGACGAGCGCTCGGAGATTCGCGCGCTCGTCAGCCGGAACCGGACCCGTGCGGAAGCCTACCGCAAGAAGTACGGGATCGACTGCTCCGTCATGTCCGATCACCGCCAGATGCTCGAAAAGCCAAACATTGATGTGGTGGCCGTGTGCACGCCGCACGACCAGCACACGCCCTACGTGGTCGATGCCGCCGAGGCGGGCCTGCATATCATCATCGAAAAGCCCGTGGCCCTGAGCATGGAGGAGGTGCGTCAGCAGCAGGCGGCCGTGCACAAGGCGGGCGTGAAGACTATCGTCAGTTTCGTGCTTCACTGGAATCCACTGCTCATGACCATCGACGGCCTGATACGGCAAGGCGTCTTCGGCAACATCTTCATGGTGGAAGTGGACTACATGCACCGGATCTGGTGCGGACCCGATCACTGGCTCGGCACGAAGCAGCAGGGCGGCACGTCCATGCTGGCCGCGGGGTGCCACGCTGTGGATGCGTTGCGCTGGTTTGCGCGCAGCGAACCCCTCCAGGTGAGCGCCTACGGCGTGAAGACCGAGAACCCGCTCGAATACGCGGGCACCACCACGGCAGTCGTGAAATTCGCGAACGGCATGGTCGGCCGCACGACGAGTTGTTTCGACGCGCAGATGCCTTATGTGTTCAACATCGGCATCTACGGAACCGAGGGTTCGCTTCGCAACGACCGTATTTTCGCGCCCAAACTCTTTCCGAGCCAGAGCGCCTTCATGCAGATACCCACTGTGTTGCCCGACAGCGGCGACGTGGCCCACCATCCGTTCCAGGGTGAAGTCTCCCATTTCCTCGACTGCATTGAAGCGGACACAACGCCTTTCCCGGACCTCGACGACGCGGCCAAGACCATGGCGCTCTGCATTGCCGCGGACCGCTCCGTCGAAGAGGGGCGTCCCGTTGCGCTAGGCGAGGTATAACGGCGTGGATGGACAATATGGCAATTTGGAGCGGCTCCCCATGACATTCTCTCGATTCTCAATCGCATTTTACCTCTGTGCTTGCACCGTTTCGTATGCCCAAGATATGCGCCCCGGCTCGACGCCGTTCACGGTTCTCTGGGACACGGGCGCGCATGCGTCTACTCCGCTGACCGCGGACGATTTCAGCCAAGCGCCGAACTGGCAAGTCGTGACCCCCGACATGGTGGATTACCGTTTTCAAGGTGACGCGATCGCATCCAACGATCGTCTTGCCCTCGTGGCGAGAGACAGGGCGGCGGCTCTCGATTTCTACACCTTGGCTGCCGGCGTTCCCCGGCTTCGCGCGCAGGTGTCGCCCGCAACGCCTTCCGATGCCGGTCCAGTCACATCCGTAGGCGTCTTGGAGAACACGCAAGACCTGGTCAAACTGGCGATTGCATTCGGCACGGATGCTTCCTGCGCGCTGCACGTGGAGTTGGGCGTCGGCCAGCCGCACGTGAAAACGCAAGCCTCCGGCATCGCCACCGGGCTCCGCGTGACCGCTCCGTGCCGCTTTGCTCTCATGCCGGATTTCTTCGCGGACGACATCGTGCTGGATGCGCAGTCGATCCCGGTCGATCGCACCGAGCAACCCAGCGAAAACTTCTTCATCCATCTGATCGACGACGGCAACGCCGCGCTCATGGCCGTGTGGGACAACCGCGACCAGGACATCTTCGTCAACTTCTCCGGCACCGGCGCGTCCCGCACCCTTCAATCCGCCGAGATTGCGTATGGGCAAGCGGGTAGCGTGTGGGTTGCCGCGCTGGAAGACCCGGGTATCTGGCACGTGCGCGATATCGCTCGCGAAGACTTGGGCAACGAGTTGCCCTTGGCGTGGCAGCCGCCTTTCAAAGCCGTTTGGCGCGTCGACTGGCGCCGTACCAGCGGTCTCACCGACAGTTGGGAGATGATTACGCAGAACGCTGATGGCGCGTTCGCGAAGCCCGAACTCTTCGAGGACCTCCCCGAAAACTGGGCCGGCCAGGACTGGTGGAGCAGTAAGGGTGGCCGCTGGCGGTGGAGCACCGTCCTCGGGCGATACGCGTATCCCTGCTGGTTCGACAAGGACGGCCACGCCTTCCTTCAGCCGATGAAGATGCGGTTCAACTGGACCACCAACCCCGAAGGCAGTTTTCATCCCCTTCCCGAAGAAAGCCTGTGGGTGGGGCCCGCCATTCTCTATCCCGTCGAGCGCACTGGCGAAACCCCCTTGGACAAGTTCACCGTTACCGACGTCGTGCGGGCAACCCTCGGCGTCGGCCCTTGCCAGTACATCCTCGACGTGGAAGGTCAACAGACCCGCTTCCAAGGCGCCCCCACATGCGCGACGCGGGATCTTCTGAACGAAATCTATGAGAAGGGCGAACAGGTCTCCCGCAAAGACGATGTCTCCAAAGCACTGGAAGATGTGATCGCGTTCATCACGCTCATCCGTGAGCGCATCGACGCCTACGCGGCATTCGGCGAGAGGATGGCTGACTATCTCGCCCAACAGAAACTGGCGCGTCCTGAACTCGCGGACTTCATCGGACAACTGGAAACGGCCAACGCGGGAATTGCCGCGGCCATCGAGCATCGCCGCGAAGGACTCAAGTCCATCGCCTACGCCACGGAACTCGCGGAGAAGTTCCGGCAGACCGTGGCCGGCTACGAGGGTCCCGATGCGCTGGACCGCTGCAAGGCCATCACCAAGGAATGGGTGGGAATGGGGGATAACCAGGACGAATTGGTCGCGGAATGCCGCGTCGCCGTGAAGCTCCTCCGGCAACAGGCCGTTCTGGCGGGCGTCACCGACCCGCGTACCGCGGAAGTCGTGAAAGAAGTCCGCGAGCAGACTCAGCAAATCCTGAGGTCGCCCGTGAGCTACGAAGGCGCGCGTCACTGACGCTCGGGGATGCAGTCACTGGTCTGTGTCCCGCACGTCGCAGCCGCAGCTAAACGAAGATAGTCATCCACCGATTTCACCGATTACACCGAGCCAAAGAATGAAGCAAGAAAGGGGCGGCAGACGAGAGGGAGCGGGCGTCTCGCCCGTGGTTCGATGGTACTCCAACGCAGAAGCGCAGAGTTCGCAGAGGAACGCGGAGAATTTCCTGTGAAGGCGGAACGCCCTTCAGTACTGCCTCGCTCGCTGAGCGCGGCAGCCAAGCGCAACGCTCCTGAGAGCGACATTGATCACCCTGAAACGAACTGCGAGTGCCAGAGACCTCGTTAGGGATGCAAAAAGCCGGCAGGGATGCCGGCGCTCCTGGTAGCGCCCGGCTTCCACGCCGGGC
>JADLCA010000459.1 GCA_020847495.1 Candidatus Hydrogenedentota bacterium
AGCTGGCGCACCGCGACCTCGTTCAGCCACCTGGGTGACGAATGGAAGGTCATCTACGAACGCGAGGGCAAACCCGTCGTGATCGAGCGATCATTCGGCGAAGGCACGCTAGTCCTGGCCTCGGACTCCTATTTCGTGAGCAACGAAGCACTCAAGAATGAACGGCATGCCGAACTGCTGTCGTGGCTGGTGGGACCGCACCTCACGGTAATCTTCGACGAGTCTCATCTCGGCATCACCCGCAACGCAGGCATCATGACGCTCGTGCGCGGCTATGGGCTGTACGCGGCGTTTCTGGGTCTCCTGGTCCTCGCGCTGCTTTACATCTGGAAGAACGCGTTCTCCTTTGTGCCTCCGTATGAGGATGAAGTGCAGGCGGACGCCCGTCACGCCGTGGGCAAGGACTCCGCCGCGGGCTTCACAAATCTCCTGCGCCGCAGCATCATCCCGCGCGATTTGCTCGGCGCCTGCCTCGCCGAGTATCGCCGTTCGCTGGGATATCGCGAGAAGGATTTAGCGGAACCGCTCAACCGCATGAAGACACTGGCGGACGCCGAGCGCGTGAAGCCTTCGGCATCCTGGAATCCCGCGGACGCCTATGCCGCGATGAGCCGCGTGCTGGCGGAGTATCTTGGACGAAGAAACTGAACCATAATGGACTGTACAGCGAGCGTGGCGCCGGTCGTGAATGGCGCCGGACCCCGAAAGGAACTGCAATCGTGCAAGCCGACCTGGATCATCTGAAATCGGTACTCACCAAGACCCGCGAGGAAGTGGGCAAGGTCATCATCGGCCAGAAGGACGTGATTGATCGCTGTCTGATCGCCATCTTCACCAACAACCACGCGCTCCTCGAAGGCGTGCCCGGGGTGGCCAAGACGCTGCTCGTGCGCACGCTCGCCAAAGTCCTGGGCTGCGAGTTCGCGCGCATCCAGTTCACGCCCGACCTCATGCCCGCGGACATCACCGGCACCAATGTCTTCAACCTGCAGCATAACCAGTTCACGCTGGTGAAAGGCCCCGTCTTCACGACCTTTCTGCTGGCCGACGAGATCAACCGCGCGCCCGCCAAGACCCAGTCGGCCTTGCTCCAGGCGATGCAGGAACGCCGCGTTACCATCGACCGCGACACCCATGTGCTCTCCCCCAACTTCACTGTCTTCGCCACGCAGAACCCGATCGAGTACGAGGGCACCTATCCACTCCCGGAAGCACAGAAGGACCGGTTCATGCTCAAGATCTCGATGAACTGCCCGGAGCGCGACGAAGAACTTGCGCTCGCCGCGCGCACGCTTGGCGCAGACTCGCCCGAGGCCACGCTTGACAGCGACGCCATAAGACCCGTGATCTCCGGGGAAGAACTGAATCGCATTCGCGCGGTCCTGCGCGGCATCACGGTACGCGAGGAACTGATGTCCTACGTTGTGGATATCGTGCGCAAATCGCGGACGCATAACAGTGTGCTCGTCGGCGCCGGCCCCCGCGCCACCCAGGCCATTCTCCTCTCCAGCCGCATGCACGCCGCGCTTTGCGAGCGGGACTTCGTCACGCCGGACGACGTGAAGGAAATGGCGCGGCCGGTGCTCGAACACCGTTTGATTCTGCGGCCCGAATACGAAATTGAAGGGTTGACCGTGCCCGAAGTGATCGACCGCATCGTGGCGGAGGTGGCCGTACCCCGATGATTTTTCCACGCACAGCGTTGCTGACCTCTTGCGCAGGCGTCGTGTTCGTCGCGACCCTGGCCGCGGTCGAACCACGCGTGGCCGCGTTGCTCCCCGCGCTCGCGGGCGCTGTGGCTACCCTCGCCTTGGTCGACGCCGCGCTGGCATTCCGCTGTCTTCGCGGAGTCAGCGTCAATCTGCCGGATGTGGTCCGGCTGAGCAAGGACCGCGAAGGCACCGTGGACATCCTCGTGCGCAATGAAAGCGGCCGTTCGAGACGCCTGCGTCTTGGCTTGGCATTCCCGCGCGAGGTGGGCGCAATCCGCGATAGCGTCGAGACGATAATCCCGCCAGACACCCAGGTGTCGCACGTGGAATGGCCGGTCGTCCCGTCCCGCCGCGGCAACTACCGCTTGAACCGCGTGTATCTGGAGGGTGTTTCTCCATTGGGCCTGTGGTCCAGGAGAAGTTCGCATCCTATCGACGTGGAGTTGCGCGTGTATCCGAACCTCATGGGCGAACGCCGCAGGCTTGCCGCGTACTTCCTGAATCGCGGCGCATTCGGCGCGCACGCGCAGCGGCAAGTGGGCCAGGGCCGCGAATTCGAGAAACTGCGCGACTACGTGCCCGGCGACGATTATGAGGACGTACATTGGAAAGCCACCGCAAAACGCGGCCGCCCCATCACGAAGCTCTACCAACTGGAGCGCACGCAGGAGGTCTACGTAGTAATCGATACCTCGCGCTTGAGCGCGCGGCGGGTTCTGATCGATCAAGGCGAACCCGGCGCGGAACTCGTCGAGGTCACCCAGCTCGAACGCTTCATCACAGCCGCGTTGATCCTCGGCCTGGTCGCGGAGCGGCAGGGCGATCTATTCGGACTGCTCACCTACGGAGATCAGGTGCGCAGTTTCGTGAGGGCCAGCGCGGGCCAGGCCCACTATTCGACGTGCCGCGACGCGCTGTACACGCTCGAACCGCAGACCGTGAATCCGGACTTCGATGAGCTGTTCACGTTTCTCCGGCTGCGGCTGCGCCGTCGCGCACTGCTGCTCTTTCTCACCAACCTCGACGACCCCGTGCTCGCGGAGAGCTTCGTGCGCAACGTCGAGATGATCCGCCGCCAGCACCTCGTGCTGGTGGGCATGCTGACCCCGCCCGGCACGGCACAGCTCTTCACAGGAGCCGCCCCCAAATCCCTTGACGAGGTCTACCGCGCCCTGGCGGGGCACATCCGGTGGAACGATTTGCGCGAACTCGAGCGGGTCATGCACCGCCAGGGGGTCACCTTCTTCCTGATGGAGAACGAGCGCATGAGCGCCGAGCTTGTGACCCGCTATACCAACGTAAAACAGAGGCAATTGCTGTGAACGCGCGTGCACTCCCATACAGCGCTCCAGGTGTGGCGTTATGATCATTGATCTGGAGCGATTCATCCGCGAGGAACGGCCCTATTGGGAAGAGCTGGAAAAGACGCTGATCCGGGTCGAATCCGATGTGGCGTACCGGTTCGATCTCGCCGCCGCGCGCAGGCTGCACTACCTGTATGAACGCACGTCAACCGGGTTGTCCCGCCTGTCCACGTTCGCGTCGGAGCCCGAGTTGCACCGCTACCTCGAAGCCCTGGTAGCGCGGGCCTACGGCGAAATCCACGAAGTCCGCGGCAAGTCGCATCGGTTTGCGCCGCTGCGCTGGGCGTACCGCACGTTTCCGCGCACCTTCCGGCGCAATGTCATGGCCTTCTGGCTGACAGTGGGCATTACGCTGGCAGGCAGCGCGCTCGGTGGTGCGGCCGTGTCGTTTGACGTCCAGGCCAAAGACATCCTCATGCCGTTCCCTCACCTGCAAATCGACCCGCGCGAGCGCGTCGCGGAAGAGGAGAAGGTGGGTGAGGAAGACGAGCGGCAAGGCACCAAGGTCGTCGGCACGAGCTTCTACTTCACCCATAATACTCAAGTCGCCATCACAACCCTCGGCCTGGGCGCCATCTGGGGACTGGGAACGATCATCATCCTGTTCATGAACGGCGTCATGATGGGCGCCGTCACGCTCGACTACATCAACGCGGGTGAGACTACCTTCCTCGCGGGATGGCTGCTGCCTCACGGCGCCATCGAAATACCAGCCATTCTCATCGCGGGCCAAGGTGGCCTGCTGCTCGGCAAGGCCCTCATCGGGTGGGACTCGCGACTCTCCATCAAGGCGCGCCTGCGCGCGGTCACGCCAGACCTGCTCACGCTCATCGCCGGTGTCGCGATCATGCT
Organism: Candidatus Hydrogenedentota bacterium; assembly: GCA_020847495.1. Classification (GTDB taxonomy): domain Bacteria; phylum Hydrogenedentota; class Hydrogenedentia; order Hydrogenedentales; family SLHB01; genus JAHDWY01. Next base: position 3,929 of record JADLCA010000459.1, read on the forward strand.
TGCCTGGGCGGGTTTCATCGAAGCGTCCCTCTCCCAGTATCACGAGCCCGTGATCCCCTACTGGGTGAAGATTTGGTTCGGCACAGTGGAACTTATTCTCCTGACGCTATTCCTGGCGCTCTCCGGGCGGAAGCGAGGTCTCGATGAAGAGGCGTGAACGCGTCAATAGCCTTTCCATCCGCACGCCGGAGGGCATCGTCTTTTCCATGATGCTCGCGGGACCCGTGACCCGTTTTCTGGCCTACATCATCGATGTCGCGGTCCAGGTGATCGTTCTCATGATCGTCTCGTACATCGCCGGCTTATTGGGCGTCTTCACGAGTGTGCTCGGCCCCACCTTCTACGAATGGGTGTACGCCCTGGTGATGGTCGCCTCCTTTGCCGTGCCGGTGCTCTACGCGATGACCCTTGAGTGGTTGTGGCGGGGCCAGACCGTCGGCAAGCGACTCTTGCGGCTTCGCGTGGTGGATGAGAACGGCCTGCGCCTCCAGTTCACCCAGGTGGCGATTCGCAATCTGCTCCGCGTGGTGGACAGCCTGCCGGCGCTGTACGTCGTCGGCGGCATCGCGTGCGTCGTCAGCCAGAAGGGGCAACGCCTCGGCGACTTTGCCGCCAACACCGTCGTCATCCGGACACCCAAGATAGCCGAGCCCAACCTCGACCACGTGCTCTCCAGCAAGTACAACTCGCTGCGCGAATACCCCCACATCGAGGCCCGGCTCCGCCAGCGCGTCTCCCCCGAAGAGGCCGCCATCGCCCTGCAGGCCGTCCTCCGCCGCGATGAACTCGACCCCGAAGCGCGCATCAAAGTCTTCGAAGAGATCGCCGCCCACTTCAAAACACTCGCGATCTTCCCCGAAGAGGCCACCTTCGGCACCGCCGATGAACAATTCGTCCGCAACATTGTCGATGTCCTCTTCCGCAAACGCGACACCGCCGCAGCGACTCGGCAGGACAAGGCGGGCGTGGGCACACGCTGATAAGGGGACCCGCAGAACGCCTCATCAGGAGTCAAGGCCTGAGCACTTGAGGTAAGCAAATGAAGAAGCCCTTAGGATGAAGAAGGAGGGACTTCTCTCGCCAAGACGCTGAGGCGCAAAGGAATTCGGGAAAATGAAGAT
>JADLCA010000460.1 GCA_020847495.1 Candidatus Hydrogenedentota bacterium
CCTACGCGAAAGACGGGGTCAGTCCCATTCAACTGCCGTTTTTAGGATTATGATTTCCGGATACTTGCCCCGCATTTTCCCTCTCCCCCTTGCGCAATCTAGGCCGTTACGGTAGTATCAAAGGAGTTTCCTCCGCCCGGCGGTGGTGCAGACTGGGCGGAAGGGCCACGTTCGGGAAGCCGCAACTCGAAGCGCACGTGATCGATCTCCTCTGGCTTTATCATCCTGTAGCGGGTGGGAGCGTGAATCTGTAACGAACGATGCGACTAATTACCTATGGCGTGCGCGAATCCGTTTGTGGCACGGAGAAACTATCATGATGCGGAACCGGGGTTTCACGCTCATCGAAGTGCTGGTCGTGATTGCGATCATTTCGATCCTGGGTGCGATGCTGTTGTCGGCGCTGGCGCGGGCGCGCGAGGCGGCCCGCCGCGCGTCCTGCGTGAACAACCTCAAGCAGTGGGGTGTGGTCTTTGCGACCTACTCGGGCGAGAACCAGGGGAACTTCCCTCCGCCCGGCGTCAATTGGGACAATTGCACCCAATACGCGCCCAAGTATGAGGGGTGCAAGGCGGCGGACATCTGGGCGGTACCCAGCGGGCCCCACGTGTATCCGGAGTACATCAGCGACGCCCACGTCTATTTCTGTCCCAGCGCGGGCTCGGAGACGGTCGAGTACTACCTCGGGCCCTTTCGCTATACGTGGTGCCATCCGCCTTCCGAGTCCGGGAATCCCGACCCACACCAGTTTGATGACATGAGCAACTACAACTACTTTGGCTACCTTATGGAGAACGAGCATACCTTCTGCACGGCGCAGGCCGCCGTCGATTGGGCCCTCTATCAGGATTACGCCATCCCCGACCGTCCGCCGGTGGAGCTTGCCTTCGAGCGGCTGCGGGAATCGGTCGATCTGGACGGCCTCGACGTGAAGGCGTTTCTCCGGCAGCAGATGACAAAGCACAGCCTGTATGAGGAGGTGATCCAACGGGTCGAGAATGCGGTCGTGCCGCAGGGTAATGGTGGAGGAAAAACGATCTATCCCCTCAAGGACGGCATCGAACGTTTCTCCATTACCGATATCAACAACCCCGCGGCAGGCGCGGTGTCGCAAAGCGCAGTCCCGGTCATGTGGGATCGCTTTACCCCCAGTAACGGGCGCCGCCATGGCGATCGGATCAACCACACTCCGGCGGGATCAAATGTGCTGTGTATGGACGGGCATGTCGAGTTCAGGAAGTACCCCAGCAGCAGTCCCCGGGATGTGCCGGTAACCAGGCTTTGCGTGGATTTGGCGACGATCTGGTGAAGACACAGGCGAGGGCGCCTGTGCCACACGTCTATCTCCAACCCTTATCTAAGCGGAAATCTAGCGGCCCAGGCAAAGCAAGGGTCGTAAGAAATGGAGAGCCGCTCAGTGCATGGCAAGCGCGTGTGGCACAGGCGCCCTCGCCTGTGTCTTCGATTGCTTGGCAGGACCGGTCTCTCGGACGGATCAGACCGATCGGACTGAGCGGGCCGATTCGTCCAATCCGTCTGATCCGTCCGATTCTGCCCTACCCGGCAGTCTGCCGCGTTCAGCCCTGGACGAGGCTGGACAGTTGCAGGATCGGCATGAACAGGGCGATAACGATGCCGCCAACGACGATACCCATCATCAGGATCAGGATAGGCTCGATCAGGCTGGTCAGGGCATCCACGGACGCCTTCACTTCGGAATCGTAGAAGTCGGAAATCTTGCCGAGCATCTGCTCAAGAGCGCCGGTCTTTTCGCCGACGCCAATCATACGGGTCACCATGGAGGGGAACTCGCCACTGCGTGCCAAGGGTTCCGCCAGCGTTTCGCCGCCACGTACGGCATCGCCTGCCCGCCGGACGACCCGCGCGAAGACTTCATTGCCCGCCGTACGTTCAACGATTTCAAGCGCACCCAGGATGGGCACGCCGCTGCGCGTGAGCGTGCTCAACGTGCGCGCGAAGCGGCTGATCGCGACCTTGCGCAGCATCTTGCCGAAGACCGGCAGCTTGAGCATGTTCTTGTCGATATTGTAACGGCCCGTCTCGGTGCGGCCATACATGCGGAATCCCATCACCGCCCCGATGAACGCCGCGATCACCAGCAACATCCTCCAGCTACGCAGCGTGTCACTGATGACGATCAGCAACCGGGTTGGCGCTGGGAGTGTGGCGTCGAAACTGGAGAAGATCTCGGCGAACTGCGGCACAACCCAGATGATCAACCCCGCGGCAATCAGCAAAATCATGGCGAACGCCACTACGGGATAGGTCATGGCCGCGCGAATGCGCCGCTTCAGTTCTTCCATGGATTCAAGGTAGTCGGCGAGTTGCAAGAGCACGTTGTCGAGGTTACCGCTGGCTTCGCCCGCGCGCACCATGCTGACGTAAAGGTCGCCAAATATGCGCGGGTGCTTCTTCAGCGCATCGGAAAAGGACTCGCCTCCCTCCACATCCTGGCCGATTTCCGTCAGCACGCGGCCAAAGCGCGGGTCTTCCGTTTGTTCCGCGAGAATGTCCAAGCCCTGCAGAAGCGGCAGGCCCGCATTCACGATGGTGGAAAGCTGGCGTGTAAAGACGAGGATTTCGCCCGCCTTGACCTTGGTTCCTTTTTTGGGTCCCGCCGCCTTCCCGCGCTCCTGCACGGAGTCGGTAATAAGGCCTTGGCTCTGAAGGCTTCTGACGACGGCTTGGCGGTTCTCGGCGGTGAGGGTGCCGCTTTTCTTCTGCCCGTCGCGGGTGCGTGCCACGTACGTAAAGGTAGGCATAGACGCAATCTCCTCCTAGCTTCCCGCCGCACAGTATACCAAATCTTGTGGCGTTTAGGTAGACTCTTGACAAAAAGGCCAAATACCCCTGGTCGGCAACGGCCTTATGCAGAACAACAGCCGGGACGGGTGCGTGATCCCGGCTGTCGTCCTTCTAGTCTCTCTCCTGGCAAATGGATGCGACTATTGAGTTACGTCAAGTGATTATGCAAGGGACGTTCCCAAAGAGCACAAACTCAACCGCAAAGACATAAAGCATTTTATAACAACTACTTACGTTCGCCACAGAAGTTGGGCACGTTGGAAGACCACCCGTCTCACTGCGCTGAAACGTGGGCACTCTATCCGTTATTCGTCAAAGTGACGGCCGGGCGGGCCAGCACCTACTCAATGGGCGCAAGATTCTGGACATCGATAGAATCGAGGGGAAAACCAACACCCTTGGGAACGATTGTCAGCGCGTGCGCCCCTGCTGCTTCGGCATGAATCCTCAGCACGGGCGCCGATGCCGCCGGAGTTTCGGCGTGACAGTCCACCAAGCCTCTGGAAGCGCCATCCAGGAAGACCTCTGCCGCGCCAAACTCCGGACCCTTCGGGCACCAGAGGTGAACATCCGTGCCGTGGAAATTCCATTTGGCGCGTGTGCCCGGCGTGCGGCTGACCACGCCTTCGCCGAAACGCCAGTTTGATGACGGTGCAACCTCCCAGTCGTCCATGCGCTGGGCCGCTCCAAGCAACGCATCGGTGTACAGGTATGACAACGGGCCATGCTGCGTCTTGCCGGAGACCTCGAACTGATGCACGAGGGCGTGGCTATGGGCGGCCATCAGCACGCCGACGTGGCCAGAAACCTTGGACTGAGAGCCGCGCCAAACTTCGTTCTCGCCAATCGTGATGACGCATTCCCCTTCTGCACGCTCCACACGGATCCTGGCCCCGGAGGGTGATCCTTGACCCGATGCAAGCACCGACTCCGCCGCCTTCTCATCCACCGACACGAGCGACCAGTCCTTTTCCGTAAGACGAAGACCTGAGTACCGCGTGAGGGTCTGGGGGTGAATCGTGGCATTGGACCGCGCGGCGTTGGGTCCGAGTGGGCCATTAAAGTCCCAGACCAAAGTCGCAGTCCCGTGCAGGTCAAGTTGGGCCACCAGCGTATTCACCGTTCCGCCGAAAGGGACCAGGGCAAGGCTTGGCCCTTCGTGCCCGCTGACGACGAAACCGCATTCGCGGTAAGGCTTGTCCCATGGCCGGCTGGCGATATTGATGGTGCCCATGCCCTGGATATCCCGCGAGGGAAACATCACGTGGAAGTCGAAGTTGTCGCCAACAATCATGCCGGAGAAGGTCTGGCCCCAAATCCCATAGGCTTCGTGCTCCACGGGCTCCGCGTGCCAGATGCCACCGGCCGTGGTTAGCTCCCATGCAGCCGGCTCCATAGCCTGTTCAATGGGCACGGTGAACATCGCCTGGTAGTTGCGGTTCAGCGCTACGGATGTGGCGGGGGCGTAGATTGTCCCGTCCATCACAAACGCTGGGAAGAACTCCAGCAGCGGCGGATGGTACTTGTCGCACTCGGGATGAAGGAGGAGCTTGGGTTCGGTATAAGGCCCTTCCGGATTGGCTGAGGTCATGCCGGCCAGGGCCCACCCGAAGTAAGGGCCCGAATCCGTCAGTGTAAGCACGAGCCAATCATTCGCACGGCGAATAAGCGTGGAAGCATACAGACGCTTGTACTTGCCCAGCAAAGGCGTCTGATCGCGCGTGGTGGCAAGAGGTTTCGCAGTGGGATGGAAAGGCCCTTCGGGCTGGTCCGCCCACGCGTACCCGACTCCACTGTTGGATTCGGGACCGGGATTTGCTGCTTTTTCCCACGTCGTGTTCTTCGTGGAGAAATCAAAGCACATGTGGTATCGGCCCTCGGCATAGACAACAGAGACGTCCGGATAATGATCGAGGGCCGCTGTTTCTCCATCGAAGACGTGGCGGGAAGCATCCGGAAAGATGGGAGCGAGCCGCTCCCACGTCGCGCCTTTGTCGCGGGACCGGTATACGACGCAGCGGCTGGGCGCTTCCGGCACCATCGCGTAACCCTTGCAGTACTCGCCGACGTACACAAACCAATCGCGGCTCACCGGATCCTCGAAAAGAAAACCGTTTACCGGCCACTCGTAAGGAGCGGAGCCACGGCAGATGGGATTGCCCGGCGCGTGCACGAAAGAGTCGAAGGAGGCGTCACCCAGCACCGGATGCCGAAGCCAAGCATCTCTCCAGCGGCTGTCGGCGTAATCGATGGACGTCTCCTGCGCAAAGCAAACCGGCACGGCGGCGATCCAAAGAAGCAGAAACGGGGACGGCATGATGTGCGGAACGGGATTACGCATCGGGGTCTCCCTTTCGGTCTCCACACATCATGCCGTTTTGGGGTCTGCCGCGGCAAGGGGGTTTGGGTCAGTGTGCGTCTACACTGCCGCCCCTTTCGCGCCGGGTGAACAGGTCATAGACAATGGGAATCACCACAAGGGTGAGTACGGCCGAGATCGCAATGCCGCCCACGGACGAGATGCCGATCCCGGTCCGCAGCTCACTACCGATACCCGTGCCAAAGGCCAGGGGCAGCATGCCGAGCATGGCGGCAAGCGTGATCATCACGACGGGACGGAAAGCCCCTTGCGATGCGCGAATCATGGCCTGATGGCGAGGGACACCCTGTGCGGTCAGTTGGTTGACCTGTTCCATCACGAGGATCGCGTTGTTCACGACGATACCGGCGAGCATCACGGCGCCCAGCAACACGAACATGGAGATACTCTCCCCCATGGCGTAGAGTGCCCAGACCACGCCAATCATGCCCAGGGGCAAGGTAAGCAGGATGATGAATGGCTGGCGGAAAGACTCAAGCAGTGCGGCCAAGGTCAAGTACGTGAGCAGCACGGCAATAATGGCGGCTTCGAGAAAGGCGTCCGTCGCCTCCTCCATGATCTCGTATTCACCGCGAAACTCGTATGAGTATCCCGCGGGCAGTTCGACATCATTCTCCAGGATTGAGGAAATCTCGGCTGCGGCGGTGCCGAGAGGCTTCTTGTCGCCGAGGTTCGCAAACAGCTTGGCGATGCGCTGCTTGTCGCTGCGCGTTATTTGAACGGGCGCGTTGCCTTCTTCGACGCGTGCGAAATTGCCGAGCATGACAGGGTTGCCCGGCAGGGCAGGGAATTGAAACGCCTCGACCTGGTCTTTGCCTTGCTCCTCCGCGAACTTCACGCGAATATCGTAGGAGCGTGCGCCCTCCTTGAAAATGCCCGCCTTGATTCCTTCAAGATTGCCCCGCAACGCCAGCCCCAGACTGGCCGCGGGCACCTTAAGTTCGGCAAGAACGGGCCTTTGCGGGAGAATGCGCAATTCAGGCTTCCCGGCGCGCACGGTTGAGTCGGGGTCCTTGATTCCCGGGAGTAACTGAACCTGAGTGATGGCCCGCTCCGCGATCGTGTCCAACGTGGCGAGGTCCGGACCCGCAATGACAAGCTCAACCGGCGAACTCTGCCCGCCGATGATGTCGGCCACGTTTACCGTTGCAATGCAATCCGGGGCCTGTGAAAGCATCTGGCGCACCTGGCCGAGAATCTCCGCCATGGATTCCGCGCGTTCGGTCTTTTCGACTAGACGCAAGAGGATTTGCGCGAGATGCACCCCTTCCGATGATTGCCCGACAACACCTTCGACCTTGCCAATGGTCGTGTAGACATGGGAAAGGCCCGGCAACGTGGACAAGAGTTTCTCGACATCGAGTACGCGCTGCGTGGTCTGTTCGAGATCGTAGCTGGTGGGATACTCGAGCTTGACGAAGACCTGGCCCTGGTCGCTGTCGGCCACAAACGTCGAGCCCAGCGTGGAGGCCAGCCAGAGGGCATGACCGAGGAGCAGAACCACAAACACGAGCATTCCCGCGGCAGCCCAGCGTCTCTTCTCAAAGCAGCGCAGGACCGCGGCATAGCGTGCGCTCACCGCGTTCATGCCGGCGTTCCATAGGGATTCGGCGCGGCAAAGAAGGCCTTTCTTCGCCGACCGCTTGAGCAAATACGCGCACAAGATCGGTGTCAAGGTAAAGGAAATGAAAAGCGAGACGAAGGTCACGACGACCATGGTCACCGCGAAGGGCCGGAAGAAGCGGCCGATGATGCTGCCCATTCCGATGATGGGGAACAGCACCACGATGTTCGTGCCAGCGCTGGCCAGCACGGCCAAACCCACGTCACGCGCGCCCTTCTCGGCAGCCTCGCGCGCACTCAATCCCTCCGAGAAGCGCTTCGTGATGCTCTCCAGCACGACGATCGAATTGGTGACCAGGATGCCCACGGATAGCCCGAGCGCGAGCAGCGTGGAGGTGTTGAGCGTGTAATCGAGGTACTGCAGGAAGAACAGGCTGATGATGATCGTCAGGGGCATCGTAATCGTGACAATGAGCGTTGTGCGGATGTTGTACAAAAAGAGAAAGAGTATCAGCGCGGTGAGTGCCACCCCCTGGAACGTGTTCGAGATGGCGCTGTCCACGCTTGACTCGATGAATGCGCCGTCATCGCTGACCCACACCAATTCCATACCGCCCGGCAGGTTCAACATGACGTCGTCCATTTCCTCGCGGACACGATTCACCACGCGGACTGCATTGGCGTCCGCCTTCTTGATCACGCGGATGCCGATACACGGTTCGCCATCAACAAACGCGGTTTGACGCAGTTCGGCATTGCCCATGAAGACATCAGCCACATCGCCCAGGTAGACGCGGGCGCCGCCGGCGTTTGCGATTTCGAGGGTAGCCAACTCTCCGACGGTGTCGTACTCGGCATCGAATTTGACGTTGAATTCCCGGCCATTGTCCCGCACGCGACCCGACGGAATGGTCCGCACATTGCCCTGAATGGACTGAACGACGTTCGTGCTGGCGAGGCCGCGTTCCGCCAGCTTTGCACGATCCAGCTGCACCTGGACCTCACGCTCCGATCCGCCGAGAACCTGTACGTCGGCGACGCCTTGAATGACGGACAGGCGATCCCGGAGTGTGTTGTCTGCGTAGTCGTAGAGTTCACCGGTGGAAAGGCTTCCTTTCAGCGCCAGCGTCACGATGGGCTTGGCATTGATGTCGTATTTGAGGACCTTCGGTGTCTCGGCGGTTTCGGGAAGATCGTTGGCAATCAGATCAAGCTTGTCGCGGATATCGTTCGCGGCAACGTCGACGTCGATTTCAATCTCAAACTCCAGCAGGGTCTGGCAGACGTTTTCCATGCACGAGGACGACACATGCTTCAGGCCATCGACGGAGACCACGGCGTCTTCGATGCGTTTGGCAACATCGCTCTCGATTTCGCCCGGACTCGCCCCGGGGTAGACCGTGACCACCGTGATATACGGAATATCGATCTTGGGCATGAACTCAACGCCCATCTTCCGATACGCGTTCAGGCCCAGCAGGGTCAGGCCGATGATGAGACAACTCATCGCAACCGGGCGGCGAATGGAGGCGCCGGACAATGACACTACCTGGCCTCCTTCTGCACGGCGATCGGGCTGCCGTCATTGAGCAGGAACTGTCCCATCGTGACGACTTGAGTGCCGTCTTGCAGGCCGCCACCGCGGCATTCCTTCCACCCCGCGGTCTCCAGGCCCGGTACGATCTCAACCATGCGGGCGGTCTGCCCCTCGGCGACGAACACCACGGGGTGATTGCCGCGCACCTGAACCGCGGCGGCGGGAACTCCGAGTCCGTCACGTTGCGCCAGATACACGCTGATGTCTGCCATGGCGCCGGGGACGACATTCTGGGGCGGGTCGCTTATGACACACTTGATCTCGAAAGTCCGCAGCGTGGGATCGATGGTTGGGCTCTTGTACGAGACACTCAGTTCGGCGAGTTTCTCGCCATACACGTCAAGGCATGCCGCCGTCTCGCCGGGCACGATTCGCGCGTAATAGGATGCGGGCAAGAACGCCGTCGCTTCGAGTATGTACGGGTCTTCGATGCGCAGCACAGGTTGACCCGAACTCGCCATCTCCCCCACTTCCAGGAGTTTCGCCGATACCCGGCCTGAGATAGGGGCCAGTATTCGGGAATCGCGCAGGTCCTTCTCCGCGATGCCAAGCGCCGCTTCCGCCTGACGCATGGTTTCTTCCGCCAGATTGACCTGGCTTTGCGCATGCTTGATTGCCGCCGATGCCTGTTTGTACTCGGACTCGTATTGCTCGACCCGCGACAGACTGCCCACTTGCTCTTCGTAGAGCCGCGTGTAGCGTTCGAAATCCGCCTTTGCCTTGTCGAGTATCGCTTCGAGCCGTTGCAGGTTGGCTTCGCTTTCGGCACGGCCGCAACGCGCCACCTCCAGTTGCTGGCGGCTGACATCCACGGCGCGCTGCAATTTCAAGGAGTCGATTTGAAAGAGCGGCGTTTCGCTCGCGACAACGGAATCGCCCTCTTCAACAAGGATCTGCTCCAGCGTCCCCCCCACTCGGGCCGATACGGTGGCCGCGTTCTTTGCCTGGAGCGTGCCCTGCACGCGCAACTCTTCCACAAAAGTGCGTTCCTCGGCCGGCGTGATCCGAACGGGGACAACCTTCGTGGTCTCCTGCGAAGCTTCGACTACGGGTTCGGAGGAGCACCCGGCGAGCAGGACAGCGCCGGCGAAAGCCGTGATTGCGAGGAGTACAATCGTGCCCATCGCGAAAATCCAGCGCTTGTGTGTGCGCGTTTCCATGGGAATTGCCTTTCCGTAACTTCCTTCGCGCGTGGCGCGCTGCACCGCACGGCCCTGATGCGTGGCGCCGCGCGAAGTCCCCCAAAACCTCCCGAATGCCGGAGTCCCCGTCCCCCGGGGATTCCCATACCCTAGCTGGGCGCGGTCGAAATGCTGGCCCAATAATGGTCGAAACAGTGGTCGAGCCAGTCGTGCAAATTCACATCCGGCTGGATCGTCCACATGACAATCACACCGGTGTAGATCTGAAAGAAGCGCTGCGCTTGCGCACGCGCGCCTTCCCCGGTCAGCAGCGCTCCGGCTGCGCGTTCACGTTCGATCAGCCGCACCATCGCTGCCGTCCCCGCTTCCAGATGGCTTCGCAGATGCTCGCACGAGTGTTCGCTCGAGAACGTTCCGACGAGAAGATTTCGCATCAGGCGCCGGCTCTTTCCGGGGGTCTCGCTGATCGCGTGCAGAATTTCGCGCATCGTGTCGCGCGCGGGGCGGCCCTGCTTCAGCGCCGTTTCAACGGCTGACTCGACACGGGCCAATTGACGCACAGCCAGTTCGTCGAGCGCACGCTCCTTGCTGGCGAAGTAATTGAAGAAGGTGCCTTTCCCGACGTCCGCGGCTTCGGTGATTTGCTCAACGGTGGTGTCCAGGTAGTCCTGACGTGTGAACAGGTCGAGCGAGGCGTCCACGATCCGGCTGCGCATTTCAGCCTTGCGGCGGTCCCGCCTGCCGAGGGGCTGCCCCTGTGTGGAGGGCGTTGGATGAACGCTATTCATAGCCGGAGACCTGAGAAGTGTGCTGTTGGTATGTCATATAGCGAAACCTCGAAACCGCCGAGCGGTCATAAATGAGTTTATACCAAAAATGACCATTAGTCAAATTTTGAAACCAATTGTGTCAATACTCGATACGCGCAGGGGCGTATAACTCATTGCCGCGAAATAGACTGGGTAGGGACTGACCCCGTCTTTCGCGTAGGCTTTGCGCGCCGAGACTCATCCTCTCGGCAGCGAAACACGGGGTCTGTCCCACTCAACCGCCGTTTCTGGGTTCACCGAGTCTCGCCGAGAAACTCCGCCATGCCCTTGACCCCGCCCAGGGTCATATCCTCCCTGTGGAAGACGGACCGGATACGGTTCAAGGTCCAGTGGCCGTAGGCGGTGGCCCATGCGTCGCGCGGGATGGGATTCAGCCAAACGGAATGCTTGAATCGCCCGGCAATCCGGCGGAGCCAGTACATGCTGGGGCGCGCATCGCGCGCGTGGTAGTAAAGCGAACCGTGCGGCGCCTCGAGTTCTTCGGGAGCCATCGTCCCATCGCCGAGGATGACGATGCGCGTGTCGGGGCTGCGCTGGAGCAACTGCTCGGTGGGGAGACGTTTGGTGCGCCGAAAGTCCATCCACACGTCCTGATAGATGGTGTTGTGGAAGTAGAAGGTGCTCAGGTCTTCAAATCGCTCGTGGAGCTTTGCGAACAGGAGGCGCGTGATGTCGATGAAAGGGTCCATCGAGTATCCGCCATTGTCGATGAGCAACACCACGCTGATGCGGTCGCGCAGCTCGCGGTCGAATACCAGGTCAATCTCTCCCCCATTCTTGGCCGTACGCCGGATCGTCTCGTCGAGGTTGAGCACGTCGTGCGCGCCCACGTCCTTCATGTGTTTCATCGACTCCAAGGCCTGGGCCAGGTTGTTCGCGCGCAGCATGCGGGAATCCGCGTACGCGAGATAGCGGCGGTTCGCGATGACCGCGAGGGCCGAGCGGTTTTGCGGTTGCCCCTCGACGCGGATGCCGCGCTCGGCGTTTCCGGAATGCCCGAATGGGGAATTGCCCTTTTGCCCAATCCACTTGCTGCCCCCGCTGTGGGCCTCCATTTGCTCGCGGACGGTCTCCCAGAACTTGTCCATCAGTTCTTCCGGCGTCATCGAGTAGATGGCGCGCTCCGGCAGCTTGCCCTCTTTGATTTGCTGCGAGAGCCAGTCCTTGAACGCCTTGGTACGGAACAGGTCCGTATCGCCCTCGGCCACGGGCGGGATGTCGATGCCGTAAAAATACAGGGCGAAGGCACGTTCAAAGGGGTCCATGTGCTCTTTGTGCCGCACAAAGGTGAGGCGAGAGAAGATGAAGAGGTCATCCAGAGTCTTGACGATGCCCTTTTCGAGCCCTTCGTTGAGGTGGAGAAGGTCTTCCGGCGACACGGGCACGCCATAGTCGCGGAGCAGATAGACGAAATCCACAAAAAGGGCGGTGGAGTACTTGGCGGCGGGCGCGGTCATGGCGCCGTTCCCGCGTTGGAACGCTTCAGTACAGCCCGCGGATGAATAGCAGCAAGCCGATGATAAAGAGCGGGATGCCGATCACGGCTCCGATGATGGTCCCAATGAGAATCCAGCCCACGATCATCAACACCGCGCCCAGGATGAGGGCGAGGATAATACCCGTGAG
>JADLCA010000461.1 GCA_020847495.1 Candidatus Hydrogenedentota bacterium
AGTACCGGGGCAACATCCTCTTCACGACCCATCACCAGGCGCATGCCGCCGCGGCCTTCTTTCCCAGTCCCTTCGAGTCCGCCGCTATTCTCACGCTGGACGGAGTGGGGGAGTGGGCGACCTCCACTTATGGCGTGGGTGAAGGGAACCGCATTCGTATTCTCAAGCAACTCAACTTTCCGCATTCCGTGGGACTGCTGTATTCGGCCTTCACCTACTTCACCGGATTCAAGGTGAACAGCGGCGAATACAAGCTCATGGGTCTCGCGCCCTACGCCCATCCCAAGTATGTGGACCTCATCCGCGAGAAACTCATCGACATCAAAGAGGATGGGTCCTACCGGCTGAATATGGAGTACTTTGACTACTGCGCGGGCCTGCGAATGACTAACGAGAAGTTCGCGAAACTCTTCGGCGGTCCACGGCGCGAACCTGAGAGCCCCATCACGCAGCGCGAGATGGATATGGCCCGCTCGGTGCAGGAGGTCACGGAGGAGGTCATCCTTCGCATGGCCCGGAAGGTCCACGCGGAAACAGGTGCGAAGCACCTGACGCTCGCAGGCGGCGTGGCGTTGAACTGCGTGGCCAATGGGCGCCTGCTGCGCGAAGGGCCCTTCGAGCACATCTGGATCCAGCCCTCCGCCAGCGATGCGGGCAATGCCCTGGGCTGTGCCCTCTTTGCGTGGCACCAGCTTCTTGGCAATGGACGCACGGCCGATGCGCGCAGGCAGAAAGGCACCTACCTGGGACCGGCCTTTACGGACGCGCATATTGAATCGTACCTCGCCGAGGAGCGGATTCCATTCGAGCGCCATTCCGAGGATGCCATGTGTGAACGCGTCGCGGACTTGATTGCCCGCGAAAACGTAGTAGGCTGGTTTCAGGGCCGCATGGAGTTTGGCCCCCGTGCCCTCGGCGCACGAAGCATTCTCGGCGACCCGCGCTCGCGCGACATGCAGTCGACGCTGAATCTCAAGATCAAGTTCCGCGAATCGTTCCGGCCCTTTGCGCCGTCGGTGCTGCGGGAGCATGTTTCGGAGTACTTCGAACTGGCAGGGGAGAGCCCCTTCATGCTCCTCGTGGCCGATGTGCAGAAGCGGCACCGCACGCCCATTGGAAAAGCCGCGCGGAAGGCTACTGGTTTCGATTTGCTCAAGGTGCAGCGCTCGGACATACCCGCGGTGACGCATGTGGACAATTCGGCGCGGATTCAAACCGTGGCGCGCGAAGACAGCCCGCTTTTCCATAAGCTGATTTCGGCTTTCCACCGGCGCACGGGATGCCCCGTGCTGATCAACACCTCGTTCAACGTGCGCGGGGAGCCCATCGTGTGTACGCCTCGTGAGGCCTATGCGTGTTTCATGCGCACCAACATGGACTATCTGGTCCTTGGACCCTACTTGTTGGACAAGGCCCTGCAGCCGCGCTGGACCGATGACGACTCCTGGCAGAAACGCTACGAACTGGATTGAGCGAAAACAAGAGCCATGCATACGATCGACACCTCCAGCAGGAAAGAGCAGCGGAAGTTCGGAATCACGATGGCAGTGGCCTTCGCCATCCTTGGTGGGCTTCGCTACTGGGCGAAGGGAGTCCCGCCCCTGTGGATCTTCGGCATTGCGGCCGCGTTTCTGGCGGCCGGACTCATCGTCCCCTTTGTGCTGCGCCCCGCGTTCATCGCCTGGATGAAGTTGGCCGAAGCGCTGAATTGGGTCATGACCCGCGTTCTGCTCACCCTCGTTTTCTATGGCCTCATCACGCCGGCCCGGTATCTGAACCAGTGGTTCGGCACAGACCCGCTTCAGCGGGCTTGGCAACCAGACCGGGAGTCCTACTGGGAAGAGCCCGACGACCAACCTGAGGAGCTGGAGGCGTACCGAAACCAGTTCTGAACGGCCGGCACGGCCCCTTTCCTTTTCGCGCTGGACAAGCTAGAATCTGAGGCATGGAAATCCTTCTGGAAATGTGGGCTTTTCTGCGTGTTCGCAAGCGCTTCTGGCTCGCGCCCATCATCCTGGCCCTGGTACTTCTGGGTTTGCTCCTGTTTTTTGCGGGACAGGCCGGAGTAGTTGCCCCCTTCATGTATGCCCTGTGACCGCAGGTCCCGTGTTTTCCCGCATTCTGGAGCGAATTAAGCGCGAATCGGGGTTTTCTTGAGTGGCAACGTATCCGGTGTTACACTAGCGTACAGAAAGCCGGGGTGCCGTTTGTCCCGCGGAGCCATGCGGAGCTTTGTCCGCAAGTGCATATATGATTTGGGCCCATAGTCGATGGCGCTCTGCGCGTGCGCCTCTCGGGGAGGGCTCCAGTGTTGAGGAATGCCCACGGTATGATCTTGACCAAGTTCATTACGAAACAGTGTATTCTGCCCGAAATGACCGCCACGACCAAGGCGGATGCCCTCAAAGAACTGACCCACCTCCTGTTTGAAAAACGCAAGATGGATGGGCACGGCCCCGCGCTCGACCAGATCATGGCCCGCGAGACCACGGAGAGTACGGGTATCGGCCGGGGTATCGCGGTGCCTCATGCGCGGGTCACCGGTATGAAGGGTCTGGCGTGCGCGGTTGGACGCATCCCTGAAGGCCTCGATTTCATGGCGGTTGACCGCAAGCCGGTTCATCTCGTGTTCTTGATCTGCTACCCGCCCACGGATCAGACCTCGTATCTGAATTTTGTGGCGACCGTGGCCAAGCTCCTGAGCGACAAAGAACACCTGAAAGCCATGCTCGAAGCCAAGACCGCGGATGAGATGTTCGATCTGCTGGAGGCCACCTCCGAGAAGTTTGCGGAGACCCACGAGCAGAGTGTGCGCAAGGTGAAGGCCGACCCCGCCATCAAGAAGATGGCAGACGGCCATGCCGATCTCATCCTGCTCGCGAGGCTTCAGCTTTGTCAGGAAATGCTCGTCTCGGCCCGCACCGGCAAGAGCCAAGTGCAACAGCGAATCGACGCGATTCGCGCGCTCGTCGAGCCGCGTGTGCTGAGCCACTACGACAAGCTCATGAAGAGCCGCGCCCCCGCGCTCGTACCCGTCGAGGGAGACACCTGCCAGGGCTGTTTCATGAGGTTGCCGTCGAAGTTTGTGCAGCAGGTCCGGCAGGACCCCGCGCACATTCATACGTGCGCCAACTGCAGCCGTTTCATCTACGTCGTCTAACCCGGCTTGTACAGCGGCTGACGCTTCCTTCATCGAGTAGGTGGTTCACATCCGTTGCCAGGGAGGGATTGCGGAATGTCGGTTGAGAAGTATATCGAGCTGTCCAAGCGTGTGCCGCTGTTCCGGGGCCTGAGTCCCGATGATGTCGCGAAGATCTTCGCCAAAGGCATGACCATGGACGTGGAGAAAGGCAACGCCATCTTTTACCAGGGCACCACGGGCAATCAAATGTACGTTGTGCTGGGAGGAACGGTGGCGTTGTACGATGGAAAGAAACTTCTCACGACGCTGCGTGCGGGAGACATGTTCGGGGAGATGGCGTTGATCAACAGCGAACCGCGCAGCGCCACGGCGATGGCTGCCGAACACTGCCGTTTGTTCGTGCTCACCGAAACCACCTTCCAGAAGCTGATGACCAAACACGCGGCCATCAAGATCCTTCTAAACATCATCGGCACCATGAGCAAGCGCTTGCGGGAAATGAATGCCAAGCTGGTCAAGGCCACGGAAGAATCCGCGCAGTAACCGCGTGCGGCGGCCGCAGTCCGGGACGGAATGAGAAGCACACGTCAGCACGATTGCCCCGAGAAACGACAGCCGCAGGGCAAATCCCTGTCACGGCGCGAACTGTTGGGTTCCAGTAGTGCCGCGCTGCTGGCCATGGGCATGAGCGCCGCGCCGCTCATCCAAACGCAGGCTTCCGCGTTCTCTCGCGGCATCCCGTCGAATTCGGATATCGATGCCTTTGTGAACGGGTTACTGCCACAGTCGGCCACGCCCGGACTCTCGCTGGCCGTAGTGCGTGAAGGACTGGTCGCGTATGCACAAGGCTACGGCTGCGCGAAT
This sequence comes from Candidatus Hydrogenedentota bacterium, assembly GCA_020847495.1. Taxonomy (GTDB): domain Bacteria; phylum Hydrogenedentota; class Hydrogenedentia; order Hydrogenedentales; family SLHB01; genus JAHDWY01. Next base: position 4,007 of record JADLCA010000461.1, read on the forward strand.
CTCGCGACGGGGCGTCCCGTCACTCCCCAGACGGTCTTTCAGTCGGCGTCTCTGACCAAACCGGTGTTTGCGTATGCGGTACTGAAACTGTGTGAGCGAGGCCAGCTCCGTCTGGACACCCCCCTGAATGCATATGCGCCCGCGTCGCTCATCTGCCGCGATCCCAGCGCGCAACGCATCACTACACGCCATGCGCTCACGCACACCTCCGGGCTTCCCAACTGGACAAACGGCAAACGCCCCATGGACCTGCAGTTTGCGCCGGGCGAGTCATTCAGCTATTCCAGCGAAGGGTACCTCTATCTGCAGGACGCGGTGGAGCGCGTGGCGGGAAGGACCCTGCGCGATCTGATGGATCAGGCAGTGTTGGGGCCGGCCGGCATGCGCGACAGCAGCATGATCTGGATGCCCGCGCACGAGTCTACCGCGGCCACCGGCTATGAGTGGGACCTCACGCCGGTCGAGTTTGTGAGCAAGCCCACGGAAGCGGGCGCGGCCTCCACGCTGCACACCACCGCCCGCGACTATGCGGCGTTTCTCTGCGCCTTGCTTCAACCCCCTGGACCCGATGCGTACCGTCTCGACTATGTGAGCGAGCGCATGATGTTGAGTCCGCAGGTCCGGCTCAACGCCAGCGGTTTGGCTTGGGGACTCGGGTGGGGACTCCTCCTGAGCGACGAAGGCGACCGCTTCTGGCACTGGGGCGACAGCCGTGGCTTCATGAGTTACGTCATGGGCTCGCGCCGCGAGCAGAGTGCCGTGGTGATTTTCACGAACGGGCGCCACGGGCTGCGGCTCTGTCACAAGGTTGCCGAGTATGTTATGGGGGGACAGGATCCGGTCTATCGCTGGATCTATGAAGTGTTCTACGAGGGGAAACTCCGGGAGTGGCCGGCTCCCGCTCCGGCGCCCGCCCCGGCGCCCGCGAAGCGCCGGCGAAAGGGTAGCAGATAGTGTCATCCCGCAGGGCGTTACCCGTCTTTCTCGTGTCCATGGCTGCTATCGCCTACGAAGTGATGCTGACACGCTACTTCGCCATTGCGAGCTGGTCCGAGTACGGCTACTGGGTGATCAGCATCGCGATGGTGGGTCTGGCCTTCAGCGGCGTGTTGCTGTCGCTATTCCAGGGCGTTGCGTCGCGGCATAGTGGTCTGCTGTTTCCTGTGCTGCCGTTGCTTCTGATGATTGCGGCAGTCATTGGCTACCACTTCACGTCCACGAACCCATTCAACCCGTTGGAACTCCAGAACCCGGTCCTCTGGAAAACGCAGTTGTGGAATATTGGCGGCTACTACCTTGCCCTGTTCCCCTTCTTTTTCCTTTCAGGGTTGTTTCTTGGGCTGACCTTCGTCGTCTACCAAGATGAAGTTTCCTTCCTGTACGGAGCGGACCTCGTTGGCGCAGGCGTGGGCGCGGTGCTGGTGCTCTTGCTCATGTTCTTAGTCCATCCTTTCTATCTGGTGTGTTTCGTCCCGGCTGTTCTCGCGGCCGCTGCGTTTGCATGCGCACCAGCACAGCCGGCCGCGGGGCGATGGACGATTCGTATCGGGGCAGTCCTCCTGTTTGCCGCGTGTGAAGCGTGGATCTGGACCAACAATCAGGCGCGTTTCTTCGAGTACAAATCGATCTACCCGGTGCTGCATGTGGCGGACAACCGCATCCTCGACGAGATCCGTTCACCGCGCGGCTACTACCTCGTCCTCGACAATTTCACGGAGCGCCGCGATCTGCCGGTCTCGAACAACGCCGGCCTGTTGGGGCTGGAAGGTCCACCTGCCGCGCCAGGGCTCTACAAGGATGGAAACCGCCTCACCTCGCTGGCCGGTTCCGGCGACTGCGATCTCAGTTATATCGACGGCGCGCTCAGCACGTTTCCCTTCAAGATCAGGCCCCGGCCCAAGACCTTGCTGGTCGGTGCGAGCGGAGGGTTCCGCCTTCTGGAAGCGCAGCACCTCGGGAGTAATCCGATTACAATTCTCGAATCGGATGGAGTGCTCTACCGCTTGTCTTTCAAGGGACAAGGGGACAAACCGGCGGAGGGCGTAGAGTTCCTGCACGAGTCTCCTCAGTCGTTTCTGGCGCGGACCGCGGATCGTTTCGACGTCATCGACATCGCGGACGAGTACATCTACGAGGGACCAGCCAATAAGTACTCGTTCACGCAACAGGCCATTGCGCGATACCTCGAGGGATTGACTCCCACGGGCATTCTCTCCTTTCCCGTTTCAATCCGGGAATTCACCGTGTACGCGGTCAAGCTCGTGGAGACCGTGCGCGCGGGGCTGGAGGCCGCGGGCATCGAGGATCCATCCGCGCACATCATCGTGTACCGCTCGGAATGGTCGGCGCGCATCCTGGTGAGTCCCTCGCCCTTCACGCCCGAGGACGTGGCCGCGTTGCGGCAGTTCTGTTCGGACCTTTCCTTTGACACCTCCTATTTCCCCGATATCGATCCCGCCACAGTAGAGGTGTGGAACGATCTGCCGCCTATCTCCTTCGAAGATGAAACCTCATTCACGGGCTCCGGCGCGGCATCCGATGCGCTTCGCGACGATGTACTCGCTCTGTTAGGTCCCGAGGGAGAGTCGTTTCTCCGAGGCAACTTCTTCAACCTGCGCCCCTCAACGGACGACCGACCATTCCTGCAGTACATCTTCCGCCCCACGCGCCTGGGCGATCTCATTGCCAAGATGGAGTTGATTCCGCATGAGGAAATCGGCTTCCTGACCAGCATGGCCGTGCTGGCGCAGGCGGCGGCGTTCGGACTGCTGGTTCTCGTGCTCCCCATTGCGAGGCTGCGCGCGTTGCGGGGTTCGGGAGTCCGGGTCCTCAAAGGTTCCATCTACTTCGCATGCCTGGGACTCGGGTTCCTGTTCGTCGAGATCGCGCTCATTGACAAGTGCGCCTATCTGTTGGACGACGCCGTCTCCGCATTTGCGGTCGTGCTTTCGGGCATGCTGATTTTCTCCGGATTGGGCAGCATGGCGGCCGGGCGTTTCCGGGGCAACCCCAGGCGCGGATTGACCCTTGCGATCGCGGTGATCGTGTGCTCGCTAGCCGCGTACGTGTTTTTCATGGACACAATCATCCTGGCCTTGATCGACCAGCCTTTTGCGGTCAAGTGTGCGGCCATTCTCGTCTTGATCGCGCCCGTGTCCTTTGCCCTCGGGATGCCGTTCCCGTTGGGCATGAGTTCGCTTTCGGGTCCC
>JADLCA010000462.1 GCA_020847495.1 Candidatus Hydrogenedentota bacterium
GACCGATATCGATGCGACCGAATGCAGTGTCGCGAAGCTGCCGGAGTTGCCGCCGGGCACGGTGGCCGACGGGGTCGACGTTATCGTGCGGATCCGCAACGCGCACGCCGCTTAGCCGCGCGCCATTCCGGGCGCAAGCCCTCGGGCTGTATTCAGACTGCCGGCGTAGCTCAGTTGGTAGAGCAACGCATTCGTAATGCGTGGGTCGGGGGTTCGACTCCCTCCGCCGGCACCACACCTATCCGCTTGTTCCAGAACGATTTTCTGGAAGTTTGCGGTTATCCGATGCCCGTCTCAGCAGCGCGATTGCGGGAGTTTTGCGGGACCCCGCCTCGCAGACGCGGTTGGCGGCATCCAGGAGCTCCTGCAACTCCGGCGCTGAGTAATGCGACGTGATGTCGCCGTTGCGGTGGCCCAAGAGCACCTTGCGCGTTTCCAGCGGTACGCCTGCCGCCCGAAGGCGCCGTCCGAACGTGTGCTTCAAGTCATGAACACGCAGCTCCGGCAGTCCGGCGGCTTTCCGTGCCCTTTTCCAAGCGCTGTTACATATGCGCGTCACCGGCTTCAGCGCACCCTTATGGGGATACGCGAACACGAAGTCCGGATGCTTGCCGCGCCGAGCCTCGACGATGGACGCCGCAACCCGGTTGAGCACCACCAGCCGATCTTCGCCATTTTTCACCCTGTCCCCCGGGATCAGAAATACCGACGTATTCAGCTCCGGTACCTGCACCTCCCAGTCCCAACGCAACTGGCAAACCTCCTGTTCGCGACACCCCGTGTTCACCTTGAACAAGGCCATGGCGGCGAGGTGCGCCGGTAACTCCTTGAGCAGCGCCCTCTGCTCGTCCCAGGACAGCGGATACGGCTTCCGCACATCCTGCCACTGCACGAACTGCAGCAGCGGGGCCTGGAGCAACCAAGGACGGCCCTGCTCATCACGCCACAGCCGCGCCGCCAAATTGAGCACCCGTCGGACGACGGCCAGAGCGCGATTGACGGTCGCACCCTTGACGCCGTCTTTCTTCCGCTGCGCGATGAACCCCTGCAGCGTCCCCATATGCACCTGCTCCAACGGCAACTCGCCGATGAAGGAGACCGCATGGGCCAAGTCCTGTGCATCCCGATTCAAGCTGCGCTTCGTTCCCTCATTCAGGTACTTGGTCGCCGCCTGCAGGAAGGTCCGTTGCGGCCGAACGCCATAGACGGTCGCCAGCCGGATCTCCTCCAGACGTTTGACTAGGTACCGTTCCGCTTCCTGCGGGTCGCCCGTACCAGTGCTTTCGCAAAGGCGGCCATATCCTCTGACCTGCTTGTCGATGTGGTAGATATCACCCCGGAAGTACAATCCGGGTATTTGCCTTTTACGTCCCATGGTCGAACTCCTTTCAATCGACCGGGACGCCCGTTGCGGCTCTTATAGTCCTCAACCCAGGCGTCCAGTTCAAGACGGTCGAACGCTTTTCCTTGCGCTCCAAGTGGAATTTCCGTGAGGGTGGGTCGGACCAACCTGTTGAAGAGGTTACGGTCCATCCCGAGGTACGGCGGTGCTGCCCGCAGGCGTATGAGCCGCGGGGCTATCGGTGGCCCAGGGGAGGCGTCCATGTCGGTAGTCCATCGTTCATCCGTGATTCGCTTACGGTATTTTGGCAAATGCGGCTGGCCGGGGAAACGGCCAACGTGGCCAAGAGTACCCGGATTTATAGCGTAGAATCATAGGGTTAAGAGTTCGCTGGCCAGGGAGCAGCGAGCGGAGGGCGTGGCGCCTTGCGGCCTAGTCCGCGAGGGCCCGCCGGATAGTGCGCTCGCTGTACCCCTCGCACAGGCCCGAGGTCACGATGTGCCTTGCGGCGGTCGAATAGGACACGTTCGGGTCTTTCGAGCGCAGCTCGTTGAATATCGCTTTCCAGCGCCGCGCGCGTTGCGCCTTGTCCGTGTCTTGCTCTACGCGTGCCTGGAGCTTCCGAAGCATTCCGCTAAAGTCTGGGCACTCGTCGACGAGTTCGGTGTAGGGGCCGGTGTACGGTTCCCAATTGGGTCCACGTGCAATGAGCTCTCCTGGCGCCGGCTCCACGCCGCGAGAGAAGGCGCGGTCGGCTTGCCGCACCTCGTTTGACCACACGAAGAGCTGCGGCGGGACTGCGCGCAAGGCACTCTCGTCCGATTGCATGGCGTCGGCTATCAACGACCCCAATTCTTCCGGCTCAACGCGGGTGGGTGGACGCTTCGGAACATAAGCGTACACATCGAGTTTCAGGGGTGCGTCATGCACGAACTCCTCCGTGAGCAGCTTGAGCATCGCGCGCACGGAGAGATGAAACATGAAAGGAACTTTTCGGAGTCCAATGGGGTATCCGTCGCTGATGCGGAAGCGCTTACGGCTCATCGCGAGAAGTGTCCATGCCCAACACGTGCCTAAGCCATCGGGGGTAAGTATGTAAGATTCGTCATTCCAGTAGAAGTTGATGCCAGGACGCCCTTAGTACTTAGTAGTTAGGGGTCATTCTGATATGGAATTACCGATTCTTACATAGATACTGGGGCGGCGGCAGAACAATCAATAGGTTACAACTATTGGTTGCTTCTTTTTGATTGCCGTTCTAGTCTTGCGCTCAATCACGGCACGAAGCTGTGGGAACTGTGGCCGCGGCAGCGATGAGCTGTCAGCGACTCTTTGAAGACAGTTGGTTAACGAAAGGAATCACAACTCATGAATCCTATTTATATCCTTGCCGCGTCCGACGGCACCCCGCTCACCAAGACGTATCGCCTAGTGGACGGCAGGCTCGAAAAGAGCCCCTATCCTCACGTATTCGCGTTTAGTTCTTTTGAAGAAACGCCAATGGACCTCCGCCACTTGGCGCGCATCCTCGAGAAGCACAGCACAAGAGGGAAGTGCTTACTAAAAGGAAAACTGAACAGACCGCTCCACAACGAGTCCCGCGCCGGGTCCACGATCACCGACGCGCCGACGGACTGGATTTGCCTCGATATTGACTACATGCCGGGCATTACGTCGGCAGAAGACTTTCTGAAGATGCTGCCCGACTACATGCACGATGTGAGCTACGTCGTGCAGCTCAGCGCCTCGTCCGGCATCGATAAAGATCGCGGGTTCTCCGCGCATATCTTCATGGAGCTGTCGGAACCGGTTCCGGCGCCCCAACTGAAGGTATGGCTCAAGTCCCTCAATCTCAACACGCGACTTCGGGACTACCTGCGATTAAATCGTGCCGGGACCGCCCTCCGATGGCCGATGGACATCTCCACCTGCCAGAACGACAAGCTCATCTATATCGCGCCTCCGGATGTGAGTCCGAACCTGAAGCGGAAACTGCCCGACAAGCGCATCTTCTATGTTCGCCATGCCAAGGCCGTACTGGACGTGACGCCCA
>JADLCA010000463.1 GCA_020847495.1 Candidatus Hydrogenedentota bacterium
ACTATGTGACGGCAATTCGGCCGACTGCCGACATCGACCGATTTGGTTTCCCGGCGTGGCACGGCTGGGCGATCAGCAAGGCGTGGCGTGACGGTTACGCCGCAGCGATCAACGAGGGCGGGCAGGCGGGCCAGTCGGTCGCCGCCGGGGAAGCCGAGGGCCAGAAAGCACCCGGAACTATGCCTGTACCGCCCTCACCCGATGCGCAGTCCGTTGACGGCATCCTTGCACGTCTGTACGGGCATCCTGACGGAACGGTAATCAACAGTGCGCGTCGGATAAACGACGCCATCGCCACGCTGCGGGCCGAGCGCGATGCGCTGCGGGCGGACGCGGAGCGGTATCGGTGGCTGCGTGCCGCACAGAGTCAAACCGCCCGCAATTGGATTGTTATCAACAATCGCAACATGTACGGCGAACACGAGCTTGACGCCGCCATCGACGCAGCGAGGAAGGAGCGTACATGAAATTCGCGGATCAACTTCGCGCGATTGGCGCGTGCAACGAAGCGGTCGAATGGGTTGCTGACCGCACGCTGGAACAGGCTTGGCGTGAGTGCGAGCGAAGCGATTGGATGTTGTGGCTACTGCGCGCGAGCGGTATCGACGCCAGCCGGTGCGCGGGCCTGTTTGCTCTCCGCGTTTGGGATTTGGTCCCGCCGGAAGGGAAACTGGCCTGCGCGTGGGCAATCGACTGCGCGCTGCGGGGTGCGGATGAGGACGAATGCCGCGCCGCCGCCGCCTACGCCGCCTCCGCCGCCTACGCCGCCTCCGCCGACTCCCCCCACTTCGCCGCCGCCTCCGCCGCCTCCGCCGCCTCCGCCGCCTACGCCGCCTCCGCCGCCTACGCCGTCTCCGCCGCCTCCCCCCACTTCGCCGCCGCCTCCGCCGCCTCCGCCGCCTCCGCCGCCGAGCGCCGAGCGCAATGCGACATCATCCGCGACGAGATACCACTGCTTCTCGTGCGCGCCGAGATACCACTGCTGCTCGTGCGAAAACGACTCGCCGCCATCGACGCGGCGCGGGGGGAGAAATGACGCTCGCCAAAAAGTTGAAGGCGTTTCTGCGAGCGAAGGAACAGCAGCTCACAGAAAAGAATGCGTGCTGGGACTGCTCACCATTCGCAGAAGATAACCAAGAGTGGGGCACCACGGAGACGGGCCAGTATGGATCAATCGACATCAACTGGCCGGAGTTAGACGCGGCGATTGACGAATTCTGCGCTACTTTTGACGACGACGCGGCGCGGGGGAAGGGGTGATAGGCGTGACAGACGATCCGACAACGGACATTTCTTTAGAGGAAGCGCGTGCCGTGCTAGAAAGCGCGCCCGTGCGTATCATCGAAAAGCCGGCCGATTGGTCTGGCGGGGCTTGGACAGACCCGGAAATATTCCACGACGGGAAATGGAAAAGCTTGTGTCGCACGGATATGTGCGATGACGTAGCGACCTGCTGGTGTATGACGTTGACCGCCGAGGAGTGGCGCGCGCACTACCAGAACTCGCTTATAAAGTTTGGTTATGGTGCGCGGTATAACTCAAGGCGTTTCAGCATCTTTGACGCAATGACGGACGGATAGCTGCGATGAGCGATCTCGGATGGCTCGCCGTTATCGTAATTATGCCGCTGGCATTGACGATCCTATGGTGCCTGTACGAATTTCGGGGCGACGATAAACCATAAAAGCCGGAAGTTCTACGCGCTCGCGCTATCCGCACCCTCCGAGCGAGTATGCGGCACATATACACCGATGGGCTAATTGCGGGAGCCTGCTCGCAGCTATCTTGCAAGACTATATGTGCGAGCCGCATATGCTTGCCCGCACTGGCCTGACGATTGCCGACCATCAGCGGCTAACGATCGAACGCTACGACGAACTTTTGACGCATGACCGCGGCGGCGTCTACATCATGCCGGTCCCGCAGGGGTATGCGCCGATGTGTGGGGCTATTCGCATTGCGTGTGTGGCACCTGAGATTGTCGGGGCGATAGCGGATAACTCATGTTAATACTGGTCCTTGTGTTTGAGGGCAGTCCGGGTTACGCTACACATGCACCAGTAGCCCCCGGTGCACTGTGTCAATAAGTCAACCAGCCAAGGAGCCACTATGGCCGAAGAAAAAAGCAAGCGCCGTGCCATCATCACTCCCCCCGCGTGCGCGATGTTTGTGTACGTGTGGGAGCCGAGGGAGAGCATGAACGAAGGGCAACCCGCGCAGTACAGCATCTCGCTACTGTTCAAGAAGACCGAGGACATCAGCGCGCTGCGGCGTGCAGCCAAGGCAGCAGCGGTCGAGAAGTTCGGCGACAAGGCGCGCGGGTTGAAGGATCCGTTCCGCGATGTCGACGAACTGGAGACGCCGGTGCCGGGGTACAAGGGCGGCGTGTTCATCACCGCGAAGAGCAAGACCAGACCCGGCATCGTCGATGCCGATCTGCAAGCCATCACCGATCCGATGGACTTCTACCCCGGCTGCATCTGCCGGGCGTCCGTCACGGCATGGCCGTTCGACAAGAAGGGTAGCAAGGGCGTCACCTTCCTGCTGAACAACATCCAGAAGGTCAAGGACGGCACCCGCCTGGATGGCAAGAAGAGCGCGGAAGAAGAGTTCGACGCTATCGGCGATGGCGACGACGACAACGACCCGCTGGCGTAACCCCCCACCACCATCATCACAGAGAGGAACATCATGAGCGAGCTCGACAACCTGCTGAACTCCACCAAGACCAAGTCCGCCAAGGCCGCCAAGGCCGCGAAGCCGGCGAAGACCGAGGCCAAGCCCGCCAAGGCCGCGAAGACCGAGGCCAAGCCCGCCAAGGCCGCGAAGCCGGCGAAGACCGAGGCCAAGCCCGCCAAGGCCGCGAAGACCGAGGCCAAGCCCAAGAAGAAGGTGGACCCGAATGTCAGCATGACCCAACCCGAAGACGGCATCGTGCTCAAGGCCGTGCGCAAGCTGAAGGAAGCCACGCTGGCGGCGCAGTTCGCCCACGACCTCGGCGTGCATCGGCGGGTGATCCGCGCCCAACTCCAGCGGCTCGCGAAGGACAAGGCCAACGGGGTCAAGATGGTCAAGGACGGGGCGCACTGGCTCGTCAGCAACACGGCGAAGTAACCGTAGGGGCGACCACGGATGGGGGCGGGGCGATCCCGCCCCCTTTTTTCTAGAGTGTTGAGAATACGATCATGCGCCCGGTGCTGCACCTGGACTTCGAAACCTACTCCGACCTTGATGTACGGGTGGTCGGGGCGTACCGCTACGCCGAGCACCCGAGCACAGAGATCCTGGTCGCCGGATACGCGTTGGATGACGGCCCGGTCCGCCAGTGGGAGCCGCATCTAGCCAAGCGCCCGCCTGCTGATCTACGCGCCGCCCTGGAGGACCCGGACGTATTGATACTCGCGCACAACGCCGAGTTTGAGCGGCGCATTATCGTGAATTGCATGGGGCTGGACCTGCCCCGCACCCGCTACCGCTGCACGGCCGTGCGCGCCGCAGCCGCAGGGCTACCGCGCGCGCTGGACGGAGCACTGGCAGCGTTAGGGCATGTGGTCCGGAAGGACCCTCGCGGTAAAGCCTTACTCCGCCGGTTTGCCAGTCCACGCAAGCCGACTAAGCATGATGATCGTACCCGCATCCGCCCGGCTGATGACCCTGAGAAATGGTCGCAGTTGTTGGAGTACAACAAGCAGGACGTGATTGCTGAAAAGGCGTTGGATCAAGCCATACCGGACCTACCCCCGCGAGAATGGAGATACTACCAGTATGTCTGCAAACTGAACGACCGGGGCTTGCCGATTGATCTAGCCGCCCTGGACGGCGCGGCTCGTATGACTCGCAAGTTGGAGCAGAGCACGGTACTGGAAGTGACTCGGTTGACCGGGCACCGCCCAACTCAGGTCGCCAAGATTTTGGCGTGGCTAGGTCGCAAAGGGGTGACGATCCCTAACCTGCAACTCAAGACCATCCAGGTGGCCTTGCGCGAACAATCTATGCCACTGGAAGCTCGCACGGTGCTGCTCGCACGCGTGGAAGCGAGCAAAGCCAGCACGAAAAAGATCAAGGCGATGCAAGCGGTAGTCTGCAAGGATGGCCGTGCTCACGGCACCGTGCTTCCCTATGGCGCGCATACTGGGCGGCTGGCTGGACGGTTGATCCAACCGCACAACTTCCCGCGCGGCTTGTTGACCTCGACGGTGCAAGATCTCGTGCTGGACTTATTCACCAAGGGAGACATCGACCTCATACGCATGTTGTTGTGGCATCAGCCGGAGCCGACCCCTTCCGGACCACAACCGATCCAAGGGCCGATGAGCATGCTGGCTCAGTCCATGCGTGGGTTCATACGGGCACCGAGCGGCTACCGCTTCGTAGTCGTGGATTATGCCGCCGTGGAGGCTCGAATCCTGGCATGGTTGGCGAACGAGGCCAAGTTGCTCATCGCATACCGCAACAAGGTTGACACCTACAAGATGATGGCGAGTGACCTGTACCAAGTTCCAATTGAGGAGGTGACCAAAGAGCAACGCCGCATCGGTAAGAACTTACGGCTCGGCGCCGGGTATCAACTTGGCCCGCCCCGACTGGTAGAACACTGCGCCAAGGAAGAGATCTTCATCACACTGGAATTCGCCACCAAGGCCATCCGTGCGTTTCGAGACACCAACCGTAACATCGTGCGCTCCTGGTACGCACTGGAAGACGCCGCCATACGCGCAATGCAGACTGGTCAACAAGTGCGCGCGTTGAAAGACCGCGACTTGTTCTTCGAGAAATGGCGGGATTGGCTGTTGATGGAATTGCCGAGCGGGCGCAAACTGCACTATTACGCGCCTTCGGTGGAGACCGTAGTCAAGTTCGGCAAACCCAAGCTGCAACTCTCGTACTTCGGGGAACGCAAGGCGGGCATGCGTGGGCGCGTTTCGACCTACGGCGGCAAGCTAGTCGAAAATGCAGTACAGAGTATCGCGCGAGATATCATGATGGAAGGCATGCTAGCCGGAGAAGAGGCAGGCTATCCCGCGCTAGTCAACATCCACGACGAAGACCTAACGCTACGCAAGCATGATGAAGGCAATGTAAAAGAGCTAGAGCAAGTAGTCTGCAAGATGCCGCAATGGGCGGCGGGGATCCCCCTCGCCGCGGAAGGCTTTGAATGTGAACGATACAGGAAGGGTTAACCATGAACCTCACTACCAAGATTACCAAGACCGACATCGCACGAATCATGCCGCACATGACGAACTGGATGCCGGTGCATGCCTACATCCGGCACCTTCCGGTCGACGAAAACTCGCTACTGGAACTGCGACGCATGCTCACGATCGAACTTAACCGCGAAGAACCGCGTGCGCAAATTCTGGAACGCCTGTACGGCAAGTTCAGCGCGATGCGCAAGCAGATGGAAGAGCGAGACATCTTTGGCCGCATGCACACGACGACCGCGCAGCCCGAGACGGCTTGATGCGAGAACGTGCAGTCGAGCGTAAACTCTTCTTGATGGTACGGCAACTCGGGGGTCGTGCCATCAAGTTGAGGAACACGACCTATAACGGTGATCCAGACCGCATACTGGTTCTACCAAACGGCGTGACCCTGTATGCCGAAGTGAAGCGCCCCAAGCAACGCCCCCGAGCATCGCAACAACGCGTGCATCGCTGGTTTCGCCGCAAGGGCCACACGGTCTTGATTGTGGACGGCACTAATTGGCATCAAGTGTTTACTTACATGCAGTCGCGTATTATAATGGCGGCACGGCGCGCGTAGTGTGCGCCGAGCCACCGTGGGAGGAGCAGTGCAAATCTTTGTTGTTGAAGAAAGCCCGTTGCGGGCCGCGAAAGCATTGTGCGATAAGCATGTACTCAGCCAGATTGGCGAGACCGCAGAAATGCTGGCGTTGGCTCATCTGCATAATCACGAGCCAGTACCGCCGCTGGCTCGACTCAAAGTCCGGCGAGGACACGTGAACCACCCTTGTACCCGATGGGTCGGTCTGACGCTTGGCAACTATCAATGGGCGGCGACGCTTGGGGTTGCCCTACTTGACGAGTACGCCCATCGATACAACAACGAACACGCGTACACGGTGGACATCTATCGCATGGCCTCCAGCCCGCCGTTTCAGTTGATCGGAGCGGCTATGCCAGAGACCCCGCACCCGCTGGTCGTGCCCGAAAACTACCGCATGGCGATGCCCGCTACGCAAGGAGCTTCCGTGGTGCTGTCGTACCGCATCTACTACCACATGAAGGCCGCTCGTATGCCCATGCGTTGGACCCGCCGGCGAAAGCCAAAATGGTTCGATTACGCCGGGGTCTCCGCGCTCCACCTGGACGCCCATGCGCACACGTAGTGACCTACGACGGTATCAGGCCCGCGCGGCATTGCGAATTTGCTTGCAACGCCGTGTGGGTCTATTCGTGGATATGTCACTAGGCAAGACCGCCATTACGCTCACTGCCATCCGCAACCTGATAGATCAAGGCAAGCTACCACATGGCGCATGGGTGATTGCACCGCTAACGGTCACCAAAGATACATGGCAGCAGGAAGCGCAGAAGTGGTCGCACTTGAAAGATCTTACCTTCGTGCTGGTCGAAGGCAAGCGACCGGCGGCACGCTTGGCGTTGCTCAAGAGCAAAGCAGACGTCAAGATCATCAGTTACACGCTATTACCGTGGATCGGGCGCTTGTTGAAGAACGTACGCAAGCGTCGCCCCGGTTGGCTCCCTGATCTGCTGGCCCTGGATGAGTCTGAACACATTAAAGGGCGAGGCAAGTGGTTCCGTGTCATCCGATACCGACTGCTGCGTTGGGTTGACTACCGTGTCATCCAGACTGGCACGCCTGCCGCGCACAGCTTGTTCGACATATGGTCGCAGATCTACGTGTTGGATAAAGGCAAGCGACTCGGAATGAACTTCGGCATCTACCGCCACCGATTCTTCCGGCAAGCTGACTATCAAGGATTCAAATACGAGCCACGCCCCGGTGCGGAGGCCCGCATCTATGGTCTAGTACGTGACATCGTCGTGCGCCTGGATGGCCGTGATTGGCTAGAATTGCCGCGCATCGTGACCGATACCCGGCATGTGGTACTGCCCCCACGCGCTATGGAATTGTACCGCCGTCACGAACGCGAAATGTTCATTCGCTTGGACAACTTGCGCGAAGTCGAAGCGATCAATGCAGCGGTGCTGTCCAATCAATGCTGGCAGTTGGCCAACGGAGCGATCTACGACGACCCCGAAGAACGTACCAGCTACACTGAAATCCACCAAGCCAAGATCGAAGCACTGCATTTGATGATCGAAGAAGCCGTAGGCAATGCGGTGATGGTGGCGTACTGGTTCAAGCATGACCGTTGGCGGTTGCAGGCAGCATTTCCGCATGGCGTGTTCATGAACAAAGACAACGTTGTAGATGTCAAGGAGCGCTGGAACAAAGGCAAGATCCCGCTGCTGTTTGTCAGTCCATCCAGTTCCTCCTACGGGCTGAACATGCAGTACGGTGGGCACATCTTGATCTGGTTCAGCCAAATCTGGTCAGGCGGCAAGCATGCGCAATTGATCGCCCGACTGGTACGGCCGGACCAACGATCCCCACACGTTATCTCGAGGTATATCAGCGCCCAAAACACGGTAGATGAAGTGATCGAGGAAAGCCGGATGCAACGCTTGGAGGGCCAAGCGGCATTCTTGGACGCGTTGCGTCGTTATCGCAAAAGGAGAGCCTAGCATGATGAGCTGGAAGCAATTCGCCAAAACTCTGTTTGAAATAGAAGACGCAGACCCCGGCTACATGCTGCTCGGCCGCGCCAAGATCTCATTGCCACAGAAACGTCGTTTCATGGCGGCATGGTGCGCGTTCTATAATCCCGGCATCGCGGCCAAGGCCAGCGAGTACGAAGGTGAGCTCTTCTGGCGCTATCTGCAGACGCAGTACGCGATCGCCAAGCGGGCCAGTGAACGTCGGCACTTCCGCGGCAAGGCGGGCCTGGATGCACTCAAAACGTGGCAAGAGCGATTCACACTGCCAGAGACAATGGTGTCCTATATGGTCGCATCGAACTTCTTCAAGGTACAGTACCGAGCCAAGTCAGTGCCGCAGATCGGTGTGTACTTCGTCTGGAAGTTTGCGGATGTGCAGGAACGGGTCTTCCGCATCCCATGTGCATTCCCGCCAGAGGCTGCGAAGCATAGTCCTAGTGTACCGCAGCAAGGCGCGAAGCGCATTGCGCCTGACTTGACGGTCGGCGAAACTTACGCAATGATCGCAGACTACCTGAACGATCTGGGCATGCGCTCGCCACCGTGGTACGACCGCCCGATGAACATGCAGGAGGCTGAAACGGTAGCCTGCGTCTACAAGCAATACATCAACAGTAAGTGGTGTCCACACAGCCGCACCGCTAAGGCGACTCGCAGCTTGCTCGCTACCCCTAGCGACACCGGTGAGGTACTGCTCAAGGCGCTGCACACGCGCACCGGAGTGCGCAGGAAGGAGATGGACGCATGGCAAACCGACGTGCTGAACCAACTCGGGCACTGATCTACGTGCATGGCACGAATGGCAGCGGTAAGAGCACATTGGCGCGCTATCTCATCATGTGCGCCGGCGGCATCAAAGCCATCAAGCCGCACCCGCGCACCGGGGCCAAATGCACCTATACGCATGGGGTACTAGCCCTTGTGGGCAAATACAGCACGGCCACGGGAGGAGCGGATGGGGTGCAACCCTACGCGCTCGTCCCACAAACCGCGTTGGCGCTGCTGGCGGACGGCCACGATGTCCTGGTGGAGGGGCTAATGACCCCCGGTGTAGACACTTGCGCTGAGCTGACCCGCAAGGCCCGGAAACTCGGGGCGTCGGTGCGCTTCATACGACTGGACATCGGATTCTACCAGTCTTGCGAAAACGTCAAGCGCCGCCGCCGTCTGGTCGGTAACGTTAAGCCATTCGACCCAATCAATCTGCGCAAGAAGCAGCAGACCTGCCATAGCTGGTTCGAACGCTTGGCCGAAGCCCGCCTGCCTATCTACGGTTTTGACTGGAGGAACGCCCGTGACTACTGTCTATCCACATACGGACTCTCGACCGCTGGAGCGGTTCGCATACTGGATTAGCGAGCGCGATAAAATCCGGCTGCGTCGACTTAAAGGCCAGAAGCCGCCGTACACCGATGATCCGATCTTGCAGAAGTACCGCTTCTGCAATGTGCGACGAGAAGATGACCGGGTAACGCGCTGGATCGCGCATAACTGGCGCAACACTCACATCGACGAGCCTTCTGTGTGGCATGCGATGCTGATCGCCCGGTACATCAACTGGCCCGCCACGCTGGGAGAGTGCGGCTACCCAGAGCCGTGGGCTGAACGGCGCAAAGAGTTCGCCAAGCGGTTGTCCAGATGGGATACGATGGGGCAACAGGTTTTCACCGGCGCGTACATCGTCAGCACCAACGGTGCCAAGATCGGGAAGGTCGAACACGTATTGCAACTTTTCCAGCGGGCACACATCGCACTGGAAGGCGTTATGCCAGCAGTCCGCACTTGCGACGAAGCCTATAAAGCCCTGCGCACGGTGGACGGCATCGGTAGCTTTATGGCCGCTCAAATCGTAGCGGACGTGAAGTACACAGACCTTTTAACCGAGGCGCCGGACTGGCATACTTTTGTAGCCCCCGGCCCCGGCAGCATGCGCGGACTCAACCGAGTTCTGGAGTACGATCTGCAGACCAAGTGGAACTTTGCCGAGTTCGCATCTACCATGCGCTATCTGAAGAAGACTACCGCGCGCATGGTACGATGGGCCGAGTCACTGCATCTGCAAGATCTGCAGAACTGTTTGTGCGAGTTCGATAAATATGAGCGGGTATTGCACGGTCAAGGCAAGCCCCGCTCACAGTACCGCCCGTCCCTTGACCCCTTGCCATAGGAGTACTCGTGCTGAACATTACCGGTCGTAACGTCAACGAGGTCTTCGCCTCGGCGCTGGTGCATTTTCGCAATAACCCTGCTCTGCTCGAATCACGTCCGCGCGGGGAGCGTCGCCTGCAATACCAGTACCCGATCGCGAGCCACTATCTGCGCCCGCGAGAACGGGTGCTGTTCCACTCAGTTCGGGACGCCAACCCCTTCTTCCACTTCATGGAAGCCCTGTGGATCATCGCTGGTCGTAGCGATGTGCAGTGGCTCAGCCAATGGTTGCCTTCGATCGCGGACTATAGCGATGACGGCCGCTACTTTCACGGCGCTTACGGCATGCGGTTACGTCGGGACAATCAACTCACCGACGTCATTCGCCGTCTGACCAATGAGCCAGACACTACGCGGGCGGTGTTGCAGATCTACGACCACATGGAAGACAAGAACTATCGGGGCAAGGACATGCCCTGCAACTGCATGGTCTTCCTCGGGCTTCAAGACAACCAACTGAATCTGACGGTGGCCAACCGCAGCAACGACATGATCTGGGGGGCGTACGGAGCCAACGTTGTTCAGTTCAGCATGTTGCAGGAGTACATCGCCAGCGTAATCGATGTGGATGTAGGCTGGTATGTGCAGTTCAGCAACAACGCGCACATCTACCCAGACAAAGAGGCTACTCAGCGGGTACTCAACCACACTGCCCACGTACTGGACACTGATCTGTACGCAGAAGACATAGTCCAGCCGTACCCGCTGATGAAGGACGTAGGGTTCAACGAGTGGCATCGCGACCTGGACTACTTCCTGCGCGACTCGCCTGGACCGTACAAGACACCGTTCTTCGCGACGGTAGCCTTGCCCATGCAGGCCGCGCACCAACTCTACCGTAAACGCGAACTCAACGCCGCGATCGATGCGTGCAACATGATCGAAGCTACCGATTGGCGGATTGCCTGCCGCCACTGGTTGATGCGCCGCTTGACCCCGAAGGCGTCGGTATGAAAACCGATGCGCTCGGCGTTGTACTGGCCAGCGGAAACGTGCTGCGTTGTCATACCATGCCCTGTCTGCACCGCCAGACGATCGGGCAGCATACGTGGCGAGCGATGATCATCCTGCACTGGCTGTTCCACCCGGCCTACCCGCCACCGCAAGTCTCGTATGCCATGTTGATGCACGATGTACCTGAGATCCACACCGGCGATGTACCGGGCGGTATCAAAGCAGACCACGCGGGCTTGTCCGTCGCTCTGGATGAACTAGAACAAGACTTTCTACAATCCATGGGCATCCCGGTGCCGATGTTGCCCCCATTAGAAGAGAGGCTAGTCAAGGTGTGCGACCGTGCCGATCTGACCCTTTACACCCTGGACGAGTACGAAATGGGTAACGTGCATATGGAGACAATCGCACGGCGAGCGTACCAGATGACTACTCGTCTGATCAACGACAGCGCCGAGTTACGCATCCATTGGCCGCGCGTCGTAGACTTGGCGGCTGCACTTGATCACCGCATAGGGGTGCTTCGTGGCTAAACTCGTGATTTTGACCGTAGAACTAGACGAAGCCAAGGCCGTGCGCGCGTTCTTGGAACGTCAACCGTTGCCTCGTGAAATTACCGGCGAGGTCAAGCGTATCTTGGCATTCAACGCCAAGCTGTTCAAAGCCATCCAACACAGCGAAGGAGTCAAGCGTCGTGTCTAACGCCAATGCTACCCAAGTCGGCGGGTCTCACTACAAGGCTCATGGTGACAGCGACCTGCAACACTGGGACATCGTCCACAAGTTCAAGCTGGACTACTTCCAGGGGCAAATCACTCGGTACGTCTTCCGCTGGCGGGACAAGAACGGTTTGGAGGACTTGCACAAAGCTGCGCATTTCCTCCAGAAATACATCGAGCTGAATACACCGTCGCAAGAAGACATTCAGGCGCAACTCGAACTCTTGCCCCGCCTTCTGGGCGACTCGGACCCGGTCAAGACGTACCATGTCGGCGAAGTTCTGGCGACCGGTTGGGCGCAATTTCTGTTCGAGGGCACTGACGCATACGGCACGCTATACACCTGTCGCACCTGTAAGCAGAAGTTTCTCGCGCCGCCCGACCAAAACCCGCACGACTATCACGGTTGCCATGACATCCCCAATCAATGCTACCGGGGCATGGCGGCTGCTGCGCCAGAAGGGGATGCGACTCCGGCGTACGTAAAGCAGGAATGAGAACGTTCAAGTTGTTGTTTTTGCCTGGAGTTGCATTTTAACGGGCTAGGGTGTAGCGTATGGGGTAGCGGCGCGCGTAGTGCGGGCCGCATAACCCTATAAGGAGCTTGTGTGTTCATTGCTATTGCGTTGGATGTAATCGCCACCCCGATGGTCGTCGAGATGGCCGCTACCCCGGAGGCGCTGCTGGAAGGACTGCGTGCGTGGTGCGTCGACGAGAAAGGCGAGCCGCTGGAACAGGTGGGTCCGGTATTCGAGAAGCAACTGCTGGATGCCTGCCACGCCGGCTTCAACAGCTTCGGTGACCTCGCATCCAGGGGGTTCCCAGTCGTCAAGCTGCCGGGAGGCGGCGAGACCATTACCATCGTGGTGCAACGCTACGACGAGGAGGCCTAGCATGTGGGCGGTCCGCTGCGAAGTATGGGGCGGCGTCACCGGGCACCGGCAAAGCCTGCTGCGTCAAGGTGATCAAGTCCTCGTGTTCCGAACCGAAAAAGCCGCGCAAGCCCAAGCGGATAAGTGCAAGCAAGCGGTGCGCAGTGCGTACGCCACCGCGCAATTCTGGTACGAACCTGTGCAACTCCCCCTTACTCAAGGAGAACAACCATGCAAGTGACTACTTCCGCTGTCAGCCACAAGATGGCCCCGCGCGAACCGCTGACCATCGCGCAACTCAAGGACCGTGCGCCGAGCGTGTTCGCTACGCGCGCCGCCAGCAAGATGTCGGAGAACTACACCTTCGTGTCCAGTCTCCAGGCGATGGACATCATGACGAAGGTCGGCCTCGTGCCGGTGGACGCCAGCCAGCGGCGTTCCAAGAGCGACCCCACTGCCGCCCGTCATCTCGTCCGGCTCGCATTCAAGAGCGACATCGAGAAGGCTAAAGCCCGCAAGGTCGGTGAGACCATCCCCGAAGTCGTGTTGGTCAACAGCCACAACGGCCGCTCCGCGTTCAAGCTGTACTACGGCCTGTTCCGTTTCGTCTGTGCCAACGGCCTGATCGTCAGCGACCACGAGATCGGAGCCACGCGCCGGCACATCGGGAGCGCCGAAGCCATCCTGGACGAAGTCGAAAACTTGCTGGAGCAGGGAGAATCCGTCATCAAGCGGGTGCAGCGCATGCAACACACGATGTTAACGGAGGCCCAGCGGCTGAAGTTCGCCCAGCGGGCGCTGGAGTTGCGCTACCTGACCAAGGATCAGGAACTCGATACGGCCAAGCTTCCGACCATCCAGCCTGCGCAGTTGCTCGTACCGCGCCGGCCCGAAGACATCGGCCTGGACCTCTGGCACACGTACAACGTCGTGCAGGAGAACATGGTGGTCGGTGGTCTAACCGGCAAGTCGTCGAACGGGCGGGCCACGCACACGCGGCAACTGCGTGACGTGCGCAAGCTGGTCGCGGTCAACACCGGGTTGTGGGATCTCGCGTCCGGCCTGATCCGCGTGAAGGAGGCCGCATGAAGATGCAGATCTTCGGCAGCATGCCCGAACGCAATATCCGCGTGCTAGGCGGCGGGTACGACGTCAAGACCGGGAGGGCCGTCCTGATCATCCAGGACGAAGACAACCGGGCGGGCCTCGTTACCTTCGATGTCACAGAGGCTCGCGAAGCGGCAGGCACGCTTACCCGTGATCTACCCTCCGTGGTAGCGGTCGAACCCTCGAGAACGAACGGGGGCGGCGGGGGCTTGTAAGACCCTGCCGCTTGCGGTACACTATACGGCACGGGCTGTAGTGGCTCGTGCCGTATAACCCACCAAGGAGCTCACGTGAAGAAGCGCAAACCTGTTCCACCCCCGCCGGCGGAGGATGACCCGCTAGACCCTACGCCGTCCAGTGACATGCCGGGGGCGTACATCGGCACGTACAAGGGCGTTCAACGCCGTGCGGCCCTCGCCTACAAACGCGATGACCGCCACGTCTGGACAGTTATGTTCGGAGACGGCGGCACCCGTACCCTCGTCAAATGGGGCGTAGAAAGTTTCGACGCCAACATGTGGCATGCGCCCATGCCGATCGGAGTGCGCGGGAAGTATTACCCACTGCGTCGCGCGATCAACGTCTTCTTCCGCCCGCATGCCGTGTATGCGGAGGGCGCGTACCGCGTACTGTCCCGGATGGATCGTGGCCTGGACCCGACCGTCGAAGACACCTTGGAAGAATTACTGGATCCGACTCCGTCCACCGTGCGTCCACGCATGCGGCGTACCGAGACGCAGAAAGCGATCCGGCGCAATAATCGTCGCGCCAAGCTCGCGGCGATGAGCCCCGACCAGCTTCGCGCATGGCGGGACAAGCGCAACGCCAGCCGCCGCGCCAAGCGGTTCGCGGTTAGACAAGCTCGGGCCAAAGCCAAGAAAGGAGGCAAGCAGTGAGATACCCGGTGGTAAGCGAGAGCAAGCGGCCGTACCGGCTGTGGGATGCCAACGCGAAGTGCGCCCTGCGTTGGCGGTATTACTCAAACCCCAAGCGGGCGCACATGGGCGCGTTGATCGAAGCGCGTTGGGCGAAAGTGGGCACCGTAGTGGAAGTCTACAACGCCGAGAATGGCCGCTTGTTGGGGCAGTACCGGCGGACCGCGACAACGATCGAGTTCACTCAAGGAGATTGATCATGGCGAAGTATTCAAAAGCACGCGTGCAGCAAGCAATCGACGCTTCAGTTAAAAAGTGGCTTGATATTGCCACCGGGCATGGGGTGGATAAAGGCGCGGAGAATTGCCCGCTTTGCGCGTTGTTCTTCCACCGCGGTGAGGGCTGCGAAGGGTGTCCTGTCCAGAAAAAGACTAATAAAAAGGGCTGTCGGGGTACGCCCTATTACGATTTCACCGATGCCTACTATACGGAGTTCGCAGACTTGGTTGGTACTTTTCATCGCACGTACTTGGACCCGATGGCTGTCATCGGCCCGCAAAGCCAGCAGGCAGCGTTGGACGAAGCCTTGTTCCTCAGCAGACTCAAACCGTAACCCAAGGAGAACAGCGTGTCTAAGAAGTGGACCCCCACGCAACGCCAGAAATTTCGCAAGACGATGGCTGCCAAGCGGGCTAACAAGAGGACGACCGCGGTCATCCCCCTGGACGCCATTCCGGAGCGCCGCGCGCAACCCGCGCCGCGCCCACTGGTGCCCTCCGACAAACACGCTCGTCTCGCGCTGGCGATGGCACTGGTGAGCACGGTGCGGGAGTTAATCAAGTGAACGCTCTGCGAGAAATACTCGGGTTTACCCCCGAAAGTGTGCGAGATGCAATCGCGTACCGGGAACAGTACGCAGATCTTGGCTACGCGCAACTGCCGGCGATTACCCATGCGTTCCAGCACAGTTTCTTTGGCTGGGAAGCATACGGCGCGGTGCCGATACTATTGCGTTACCTCAACAACACGCCGGCTTGTGCGCCCCGAGAAATCATACCTACGAACGACGATCATTGCGATACCCTGCTGGCGTTCCTGTTGCTGTGGTTGGAGGAAGAAGATGTCTAAGACTCGCCACCTGGACCGGGCGATCAGCATACTGCGCGGATCAACGCCTCCACGTAGCAGCGCCAACATGCGCGCCACCTATGAACAGGCGTTGCGTGCCGAAGGCTGGCAGCTTCGGGACCACAGTGGCTACTGTAGTGAGTGGTTCCGGGGCAACAATCGCATGATCGTTTACAACGGAGACAAGGTTGCAATCTCGTTTGGCCGGGATATCCGCTGGCATTTTCTCAACGCCACTGCCCGCCAACGGCTGCTCCTACCCTCATAGCTGTTTGGGTGCTAACATGCTTACACGTAGCCGATGCGTTCCTTGGGCGCCAGCCCAATCTCCACGTAGCCGCGCGTCGCGTATCATCGGTAACGCGCCGGAAGACAGTACCCGCCACTACCTGCGGAGCCAACCCGCAGAACCTGTCAAGTTGGCCCGCGCCCCTCAGCCCTCGTGGCTGAGGGGGTCGCGGTTACGGTTTTCGAGCGTAGTCGTAGTGACTGCGCTATCCTGCCGCAAGGCATCCACGTAAGGAGACCGCAATGGAAGATTTCAACAAGGAACGTGTCCTCGCCCGCATCAAGAAGATGTTGGCCTTGGCCAACGATGCCGCTGCTGCTGAGGGCGAGCGCGAGAATGCGTTGCGCATGGCGCATGCCACCCTCGCGAAGTACAACTTGTCAATGGCGCAGGTGGAGGCCACCGGCGGCACCAGCGAAAACCGGGTACTAGGCCAGTTCGAACTGCGTGAGTATGCCTGGATGCGCAGCGTAGCCCACGCGGTAGGCGAACTGTTTTTCTGCATCATGTTCTATCAGCGGGTGCAAGTCAAGCACGCCCGTTACGTCTTCATCGGCAAAGAATCCAACGCCCACACCGCCGTAGAGATGACCCGCTTTATTCTGAGCAACATTGACCAAGAAGGCATGCGCCAAGCTCGTAACATTCCTGGCGAATCGCCGCGGGGCACCTACTGGCGGAGCTTCTGCAAGGGCGCGGCGGCACGCATCTACCAGCGGTGCCAGGAATTGATCAACGCGGCGCAGACCCAAACGTCAGAGCAGGCTACGCCGGGAACCGCACTGGTACTGGCTTCGGTGTACCAGTCAGAACGCCAAGCCAACGAGCTGATGCTGCGCAATCAAGGCGTACAGTTGCGCACGCGAACCTCCCGGCAGCAACGCCCTACCGTGGATGGGTACACGGCTGGAAGAGCCTATGGCGACCGTGTGCAGTTGCACCGCCAGATCAAGGAGAATTAATCGTGTATGATCTCGCCGAAGAAGCGCGGCTTGCCCGCGTGCGCCTGCTGTTGAAGATGGCTTGCCAAATCGGACATAGCGACGTACGAGCAGGCGACGCCATCGTGGCCAGTGCCGCGAACATATTGGCCGGCGTGGTGCGCCGTCAAGACCGCAAAGCCCAAGTGATACCTTTTCGACCGCGCACCAAATAAGTGCGTGAGGTTGCATCATAGCGCCCGGCACCCGCCGGGCGCTTTGCTTTGGGGGCCATGCCGGCATATACCGCTAGGGCCGCGCCAACGGGCCGCTACGGGCCGCGCCGGGGCGGCAAGCTAGGGGGGTGCGTGGGTTTACGCTGCCACGCGTAGCGGGGCGGCTAAGGCCATTTGCGGGCCAGTGCTACCGGGCCGCTGGGGGCCATTGGCGGGCCGCTGGGGGCCATTGGCGGGCCGCTGGGGGCCATTGGCGGGCCGCTGGGGGCCATTGGCGGGCCGTAGCGCGCTAGGGTAGCCCGCGCTGCGGATCGGATGGTGGCCCTTGCCTACCAGTGGTCGATCCGTTTTGCGCCATGCGCCACGCTAATAGTCTCAGTAAAAGTGCCCTAGCCGCTAGGAGACGGCAGGTCACAGAGCGTGCAGCGCCGGGAGGAGAAACACGGCACGCCTCGTGGCTCTTCGGGCAAAGCTAGAACGTCGACAGTATCATGCTCTGATTCTGCGCGTACCAGCGCATCGCCGCATCTTCGTCGATCTTGCGCTGGCGTTGCAGTAGCGCGAGCAGCAGCGGGTCCTGCTGATCATCGATGGTCAGCGGCAGATCGAGGCTGATAGGTATGCCGCGCTCTTGCGTGGCGCGTGATGCGAAGTCCTCGGTGAACTCGATCTTGCCGGCCAGCGTGATGCGGTCGTAGCGCCGGCTCATGGCGCAGGCGGCTCTTCGTCGAACAGGTCAGGTGCCTTGATGATCTCTTCCTCGACCGGCGGCACCGGGTTGTGGATGCTCTCGAACATCGTAGACGGTGCCGGCTCAGGCGCACGGGGAATGACGATCTCCGCCGGGGCTTCGTCGTGCGTGTGATGCAAGTCGCCAAGTACGCTGTCCGCGAGTTCGTCGAGGATGTATTGCCCGGTATCTGGGTCGTACGGCTTGCCTGTGACGCTGTCCTTCAGGTATTTGCGGCGCATGGCGTGCTCCTCTTGATTGACGATTACGGTGCTGTTTGCCAGACGATGGAGAAGCCGCTACCGGTCTGCGACTCTGCCACCGGCTCGTCGACCATCGTATTGAAGTACAGCAATTCTCCAACCGGAAACTCGACGCCCGGCGTGATGTGGAAAGCCACCTCCTTGCCGCGCCCGTACAGGTTCCCCGGAGCATTGGAAAGATCGCCGGCCACGCGCGACACGACGCCGAGGCGCAGTGCACTTGCACCGCCCACGGACGGGTTCTCGGCCACGCTGCCATATAAGTGCCGCGCGCGAGCATCGACCCGGAACGGGAAGGCGTACACCGCATGACCCGGTACGAAATAGCGGCGGGCGAAGTCGCCGTACAGAATCTCCGACTGCACTTCGGCAGCGGGCGGCGGCGTCTGCGCGGCTGCGTAGTTGAGTGCCCCCGCGAGGTCGGACAGGTCGACGAACTCCTGCGGCGTCAGGCTGAACACCTGCCCGGTCTGTAGCCGGCCCATGACGTTCGATAGCGTCGTCTGGTGGCCGCGCTTGATGCTGGCGCTGAACCGGTCACTCATGGCGCCTGCTCCATCGTCAGCACCAGCACGTCGTCGCGCGTCGCGCGCTTCCAAGTGTACGCTCCGCCGCCGGCTGCGCGCACGATGGAGGCGACGACCGCTTTGGCTGCGCGCGTCGCGCTGCTCTGGTTGGCGAACACTTCATTGTTCGCGGTTTGCTTGCCGTTGCGGGCGACGAGCGCCCACGTGAAGCCGCGATTGGCAGGTCGAATCTCGATGCGCATGGTCATGCCTCCCCGTTCGGGTTGTACTGCTGCCGCGCCATCGCGAGCATCGCTTCGGTCTGGTCGGCGGAGTTCTTGTTGCCGTCGAAGCGGTAGGCCACGATGGCGACCACGCTGGCGACGATGGCGCCGGTCCAGATCGGACCCGCCAAACCGATCAGCGCGGCGAGCACCATCTGGTTTGGTTCGGGCTGCTCGATAACCTTGAAGATCGCCCAGCCCAGCCCCCACGCGATGCCCCACAGCATCGCGAGCAGCGAGCACACCAGCACCGGGGTCATGTCCCACAGTCCCGCTTTCTTCTCCTCGATCACTCGCTTGGAGGCTGCGTCACGCCCCGCGCGTTCCGCTTCCCACTTCAGCCGGTCGATCTCCGCCGACTGCACGAGCACCGGCGCCAGTTGCTTCAGCCGCTCTGCCAGTGACTCTTCTGCCGCTTGCTGGATGGCGGCGAGCTTCGCCGGGTCTTGCCGCGCCACGGCGACCGCTTCCAGATCGTCAGTCTTGCCTGTCTGTTCCTTCGCGCCGCCGAGCAGTGCCTCAGATAGCGCATCCGCGAGCGCCTGCCCTGCTCCCGGCGTGCCGCTGACCCCGTCCACCTTGTCCGCGATCTTCTGCTTGAACACCGGGGCCAGCACGTTGAATAGAATGCCCGCTGCGGGGTGCAGCATCCCGAGCAGCCCACCAATTCCTTGTCTCGTCGTTGCTTCCATTTGTGTTGCCTCCTCGCGTTCGCGATCTTCCAGCGTTGCGTTCGTTTCCTGCATCCCTTCTGCTAAGCGTCGACGCACGTACTCCGTCGCTTCGTGCTTCGTGATGTTGCCGTCCTGGTTTAGGTCCAATCCCTTGTTGGCGATATACGCCTTGCCCTCCGCGCTCGTGATCAGCGCGAAGTCATCAGGCTTGCCGATGGCCGTTGGACGCAGCACCGCCATGTATAGATCGGATAGTGTGCTGATGCGTCCTCGGTACGGCATCAAATAGCGCTGCACCAACCCCAATTGCTCGATCCGTGACATGGCGCGAATTTGCTCGGGCGTGTAGCCCATCGCCGCTGCCGTAGACTTGATGAACTGGATTAGGCCCGAGGCTTCGTACGCTGCATTGAACGCCTTCGGGTCCCAGTGCGACTCGAACATGATGACCGCGGACAGGTGCGACGGATCGCACGCGACCGCCCGCGCGCACGTGCGCAGCGCCGCGCGCTCGCCCGCGTCGAGCAGGCGCCCCCACGCGAGGCGGGTCATGCCAGCCACCTGCTCGCAAGCATCGTCAGCGTATAGACAACCGCCGCGAACAGCAACAGCAGCGCCGCGCCTAGGTGCCACGACGGCATCGGAAAATAGCTGCCTTCGCTTCGGGTCATGGCCGCAAACCCAAAAGCGGCAACAACGAGCACAACTGTGATCCACCACCAAGCGAACTCCAAGGTGAAGGTCATAGCAAGAGCCTCCGCACGGCATGGTAGCCGAGCACCAGCAGCGCGCCGATGATGCAGCCAAGCACCACCATCGCCATCAACTTCCACTCCTCAGTATCCATGGCACCTCCTCAATAGCGTGGTTCGATCCCCGGCGAGAATGATTGCGGGCGTTCGCGCTCTCGCCGCCACAGTTCGCGCGCTGCCTCTTTGTCCTTCTGCGCTTGCCACTTCTCCACCGCCTCGATACGCGCTACAAGGCGCGTCCACTCCGCAGTGACGTACACGATGCTTCCAACGCATGCGGCGACGATGACTGCTACCACCGTCACGGTGCTCCAGATCACGCGCAGATCGCGCCCGGTAGGTTCATCACTCATAGGTCATCCCCGTCGCGCAGTTTGCGCTCCGGATAGTCCACCCGGTCCCGCAGTTCGCGCGCGATGCGTTCTGCGTCATAGCGCGCAACACGTTCTTCCTCTAGTTCGCGGGACAGGCGCTCCACGCTTTGGGCTAATCGCGCAACCTCCTCGCGCAACGTCTCCACGACCTTATCGTATTCGGCGACGACGACGCCGTGCGCCCTTTGGGTGTGTACCTCGGACTTGTCTGCCCGTGTGTCCGCCTTCAGCCGTAGCCAGATTTTCCAAGTGGCAGCAGCGATCATCGCGAGCAGCGCCCAGCGCCCAACCGGGTCCTCCAGCATTTGCACATCGAGCATGGCCATCCGATCACAGGGCGTCGCCGTAACCGGGCGGCGAACCACGCTTCGGGTTCGCGATGAAGGCGTACAGCGCGAGTGCTGCGACAACTGTCCCCGCTGCCGTGCCGGTCGGCCACACCCGCGGCGACAGCACGAGGCCGAGCCACAAGTACATCCAAAACAGCCCGAGCACGAAGTAGCCGGCGACCCCGATGCGATGCGGCCGCAGGCACAGAATAATACGCAGTAGCAGCAGTAACGCGAGCGTGCCCAGCACCCCCGCCCACAAATCCTCATCGGGGAGCAGGCGCAGCATGTGTTGGTAGTTCGGATTATTCGCCGTTGCGTTCGGATAGAACAGCACGAGCGCTGCCCACATCAGCGTCGCAGTGCACACTGACAGCTTTGCGATCACCGCACCGCTGTACTGGTAGGGGTGGTGGAATATATGATCAAAAAGACTCATGGCTTTGCTCCTTATGGTGATCCAGACGCAAGTTCTGCGAACCATTCAACGAGGATATAGCCAGAAGCTCCATCGCCACCATCGCCGTGGCCAGCGGGAACGGGCGACGAGTTATAGGAGCCTGCGCCGCCGCCTCCGGCTCCGTAGTGCGTGGAATCGGCTGAATCGCCGTTTGTATCAGCCGGTGCGGCTCCACCGTCGCCACCAATGCCTCCTGTTCCCCATTGACTCGACGCACCACTACCCCCTGACGAACGAGTGCCGTCATCTGTGCCGGCGGGTGTTGCCTCGACGCCGGCTGCCGGGCCACCTGCCGCTGAATATGAGACGGTATTGGCAAATCCTCCACCAGATGCCCCGCCGACAAATACCGATCCGCCGGCACGAGTTCCGATTACGCCATTACCAGATAGCACGCCTAGCGCACGACCAGCGCCGCCGCCATTGCCCCCCGGTAGATTGCCGGTTCCGCCGCGAGCGCCAAAGCCGCCGCCCTCACACCTAATGCTTCCGAAAGAGGATGCGCCGCCGGCAGTAGCGGTCGTCGCTGCCGTACGGATGCCGCCGATCCCTGCGGCGCCTACTTCAACTGGGATAATGTCGTTCGGCGTGACACTCAATGGCATCCGCATACAACACTCGCCCGCGCCGCCGCCAGCCGCACCGGCCGACGGAGTGCCAGGAGCGCGACCACCGCCGCCACCGCCGCCGACCATCGTTAGGTAGACAATTGACACGCCGGCCGGCACGGTGAACGTCTGCGCGGTAGGCGACCCCGCGAAGAACTCCTCACGTTGCCATTTGCTAGGCATATCAGGCTACCCACGTCACGAGAACATAACCGCCCGCACCGTCGCCGCCGTTCATGCCGGACGTTGCCTTGCCGCCCGCGCCGCCCCCGCCTGCGCCGTACGCGCCAGCCGCCGGCGCAGCGCCATCCGCGCCGCCGTTACCGCCCTGCCCGCCCTGCCCAAATAAGCTGCCCGCACCGGAGCCACCGCCGGCCTGCGATGCTGCCGTAGTGCCCCCCGCGGTCCCCGTCGAATAGCCCGGAGCAGGACGACCGGCACCGCCATTCGCGCTAGTCGCGCTACCGCCCCCTGCGCCGCCGCTGCCGCCGAAGTGGCAAGCCGATTCCGCCGTGCCAAGCGAGCCGCCCCCGCCGGGATTCCCGACCGCGCCGCCAGAGCCAGACCCACCACCGCCGCCCGCACCACCCACGCCCGTTGCAGGCGAACCGCGACCGCCCGCTACCTTGAAGTCACCGAAGTAGGAGTCGCCACCACCGCCGCCGGCAACCGTCGACGTTGTGCCGACCGCGCCCGTACCCGCCGCACCGACGATCACGGTAACGGTGTTCGACGGGCTACCGCTGCTCGCGTCAACCGGAATCGGGAACGAAATACACGATTCACCAGCGCCGCCGCCACCACCGCCCTGTGCTGCCGCGTTGCGGGACGACCCGCCGCCGCCGCCGCCGACCATCGTAACCTGCACGATGCTGACGCCTTCCGGCACGGAGAAGTCATAGGTTCCCGGCGTCGTGTACTCGACCGATTGTCCCGTGCCGCCGCCGGCCGACACAGTGCAGTCAATCGTAATCACGCCGCCCGCGCCGCCGTCCGTAAGCGTGATGTTCGTCCCGGCTTCCAGTACGCGCGCATTCGTCAGGTTCGGGCTGCCGATACTCTCCGCAAGCACATACGGCGCGTCGATTGGCGCGCGGTACGGCACGTCAATGTTCGTAATTCCGTAGCCGTCGTCATATACGTTGACGTCGCCCTGGAAGTTCAGCGCGATAGCGTCTACGTCTATTGGTGTGTACTCGTATTCCGTGATGATGGATTGAACGATGCCAGCGTTTGCCGCCGCCGTAATGCGGCCATAGGCATCGACGGTTAGGGAAGCCGAGTTATACGAGTCACCGTAAGACCCAGGCGTTACGCCGGTCGTCGTCAAATCCCACCACGCCAGACCGCTGGGACTGCCAACGCCACTCGTGTTGAAAGTGATGTTGCCGGCGTCTGTCGCTACCCATCCGTTAGGTACGTTGGAATCCGCTGCGGCTAGCACGAACTCCGCAGTAAGTTCGACGGTGCCGCTAGGCGATCCGCCACCGCCCGACGTCGCGCCGCCGACGCCGCGCATTGTGTACCACTCGTCGCCGTCCCATACGAGCAGCACGCCTTGATCGGTTTCGAGGTCAAGCGTGCTAACGTACTCGTCAATCGTCGTCGCGCCCGCGTCGAGCGTTACCGTACCCGCGCCGATGTTTTCGATGAAGCAATGCCACCCGGCCTTGAGCGTCGTCGGCAGCGTCACCGTTACCGGCGATGCGTTGTCGAACGTTATCAGCTTGAAGTTATCGGAACTTTGTAGCGTGTACGTCGTACCAGTCTGCGGATTCGTAATAACTGGAAGCTCGCCGGCTTCGGTTTCGAAGAACTCCTCCGCGCCCACGCCGGTATTGATAAACGTAAACGCCGTCGCGCTGGCAAGCGTCTTGCCGAACGTTACCGCCTTGTAGTAAAGCTCCTTGTTCAAATCTTCCTGCGGTGCATCTACGTTCGTCACCGGCAGGAATACGAACGTATCGCCGTCTCCGTGCCCGCTGGTAGCCGTGCCCTTGCGACCACGCAGGAAGCCGGATAGCAGATAGGTCCGCTCGTCAATCAACGTCGCGTCGCGGAAGCAGAGCAGTTCCCATTGCGTCGTGGCCGGCGATCCACCGGTCCCGCGACTGATGGCGCAGAGGTTCGCCCCGTTCGCGAACGCCGTAGCGTTGACGCTTTCCAATTCGGCGTCGTCGTCATGTAGCGTGATGATAATGGATGCTTCCTCAACCACATCGCCGCCGCTATACGCCGACAGCGTGCCACTTACCGTAGGCGAGCCGAACGTAGGTGAGCCGGTCAAATCATCCGACGACGCCGTTTCCCCGATGATGCTAGGCACGTTGCTTGACGCGACCGCCGCATACGTCGTACCGCCGTCCAGCGACTTGTAAAGCGTCGCTCCCGGCCAACGGCCGTCAGACGCCGGCCCCATTGCCGCGTAGAACCCGAACGGCGACGCTTCCTGCGTCAGCACCGGAATGTCGAGCAGTACGGCTTCCGTCAATACCGGTTCCGTCGTGCCGGTCTGCTCCGTGAATCCTGACGAACTGCCGGCCGACTGCGCCTGCGTATAGATGGACGGTCGATGCAGGACGCCTTCCCAATTGATGACGCCAGATGGCGTCTCGACCTTGCCGGTGATGCGGACCACGCGCCCGCGCACCGTCACCACGTCGCATGGTTCGACCCACGCGTATTCCCGCGTCGTACTCCACGCGAACGATTCGCGTTCGATCCACTCCGCAACCTGTAGCGCCCAACATTTCTGCAACGCCTCGTCTGCGGTGAACCCCACGGCGAGGTCCAGTGTTACGTCGGAATCGGAAAGCGTCGTCAGACGCGGCGACGCTTGCGCGCCGGTCTGATAATCCATGTCCACGTCGATATAGCGCAACGTCACCGTGCGCGGCATCCCCTGCTCTTTCTTCCGCACCGTGAGCAGTGGTGCCTTATCCTCCGTCCCGAACTCGCGCGCGCATAGATCGTCGTCGTCCAGGGTCACGACACTATCCGTCGCGCCACGCTTGCGGAACTTAACCAGATCGTCGGACTCGACGGCATCGAAGGCGAACGCCTTGCGGAGCGGGTCTAGCGCGTTGCGAACCGTCATCTGATTACCGACCGCGAACCAGCGCACTTCGTCCGTAAGTTCGCTGACGTCGTAGGCGTCAGATTCCGGCGACCCGATGCCGCGCAGCGACGTCATCGACGACAGATCGGCTACGATGGTCGAGAGCAGTTCCGGCCCGGCCGGCGGGTCAAGTGAAATCACGCCGTCGTTTACCAGCACTAGCCCGTTCTGCAACGTGATACACGGACCGGCTACGATATCGACGCCTCCGACGTAGGTAAACGTCCAATCGTCGTTGACCTGCATAACCCACGCCTGCCGACTAGGCTTGCCGTTATCGAAACAGATCATGTCGTTGTAGACATGAAAGTTATAGGCGAGGTCAGCGAAATTCGCGTGCCACGTTGCCGAATCCCAAGCGTGAACAAGATTCAAATCCTCGTCCAGTTTCAAGATTTGTTCGGTAGTCGTATGAACAATCCAGATGTGACCGTCGTTGCTGGTGCCGAACCTGACGCCGGAAGCTGCGCCGATGGAATAGGGCGACAGATCGAACGACGCGGACGGCGTACTTTCGCCGGGATCGCCATCCGGTGCGGCGTAGCGGATGATGTGCAGAATCGTCGCGATCAAACCGACGCTATAGATATATCCGTTCTGATAGATGGAGAGCACGGCCGTGGGCACCGCGCCGCTAATCTCCATCGATGTTTCGGCGTCTTCAAAGAACCCGTAGAACGAACCGTGATTATGCGAATTGAAGACGGCGACGCCGGCCAGATTGCCGACGACTGTTTGTCGGAACCCCTCGCCGGTACTAGCGAATGCGATGGTATCGTCTACCGCCGGCGCGACTTCCGTACCATCGACGGTGAATTGCCGTTCGTAATAGTGCGCCGCTACCGACGTGTAATAACTCGTCGTAATGATGCCATCGACCATGCGCGCGCCGATGTTCGTTTGTGCGGCATCCGGCCACGGATCGAACGTCGATACTCGCCACGGAATGTCGCCGCCCGACGTATAGACCTCAAATTCCAATTGCGGGATTCGGTCGCCGTAATCCTTCAAATAGAAATCAGCGAATACGGCGTACGCTACGCCACGGTAGGCGGGCTGCTGTCCGATGCCGTGGATCGCTTCAAACGTCGGGTCTGGTTCCTGGCTCTCCGTGCCGAGATACAACGTACAAGGCATCGTATCGCCGCTATCCATCGTCCAGATCAGCTTCCCATCCGCCCATATGCGCGACACGCCGGCAATCGCCGCTTCGTCGTATCGCTTCGCGACGGCGAGCGCGGTAACGAAGCTCGCGCTATAGGTGTAGCTGGTGACTTCCGGGCCGCCCTTACCGCCGCTGCTTTCCGAATGTTCTTCGAGGTCCGTCTGGTCGATGACTACGCCGGCAATGCGGCCGGTCCCCCATACGAAAGGCAAGTTCCGTCCGTACTCGCTGACCTGAAGTTTCAGGTCGCTGCGACGTGGCCCTTCCACCTTCGGCGGGTCGATGAGATTCCCGAGCAGCGAGCCAACCAGGAAGCCGACGGATCCGCCAATTCCAGGTAGCAGCGCATTGCCGATCAAGCCGCCAACCGTACCAAGAACTAGCGTCGTCATACCTCAACTCCCTTGTACGAATATGCTGCCAGCACATGCGCTCGCGCGATGGGCAATGACTGTTCGCAGACACCGCGCACGGCCATCAACGCATAGGCGTGCACGATGCGATGCGGCTTGCCGTCGCGCGTTTCGGTGATGATGGCGAAGTGACGTGGTTCACCCTGCAACGAGAACAACAGTACGTCGCCCTCGCGCGGCGCGGGAGTTCGCTCGAAGAACTGCGCGCAGCCGCCGAGCAGCAGCGTCGGATCAGGCGTACGAGCGTACGTGTGCAAGTCGCGCGCATCTGCCCATGCGCGGGCATTCGGCACGCCGACCGCGAGCGCGACGCCGCCAACCAATCCGATGCAGTCAACGCCGACGCCGCGCACGCGACCCTGATGCTTGTAGCGCGTGCCGATCCACGCGCGGGCCTGCTCGACGATGTCGCTGCGTCGGATCACTCGTGCCTGCCGATTTGGACGAGTTTATCGTTACCGCGCAACCACGGCTCGCCCCGGAAGTTGGCCGCGTTGTTGAACGTCCCGGCACACGTCGCGAAACGCCGATCACATCCGCGCGACATCGTGTAATCGGCACCAGTCGCATCATAGGCAAACGGCGTCTTCGTAATCCAAAGCCCGACGATGTACGCCTTGATCTCGTACGACAAGCCCGCGTTGTCGCCGCTCGTGAAGGTTATCACGCCTTCATCGAAGTAACCATCTGGCTCTGTGCGCGCACTGTCATGCAGCGTGAAGAAATCTGAGTCCGCCGTATCGATAGTTCCACTCACCGTGCCCGAAGTTGGAGGTGAGCCAATTGCCGAAATATCAACCTTGCAGTGCCGGTCGCCGAGGCTCGCTCGGCACATCGGCTGCGTGACAATGCCGATTGCCGTGCCGTAGTTTTCCATCAAGCCCAGCAGTTCGATGGAGAAAAAGTGCCGATGCGCCTGTGCCTCACCTAGCGTGCCCGCGCGCATTTTGTACTCGCCCATCGACAAGTCATCCCAGTTGACGGCGAAGATGTGGAAGGATGCGTGGTCCCATCGGCCGGCGCGCAGATCGTCCTCGGTGATTGAGGCGGAATCGAGCACGCCTTCTACGGTCAAGTTGTCCGTATCCAGATTTGAGCCAGACGCTACGTTGCTCGGCCTGAACGATGCAGTCGATTCGTACACCAAGCCATCAATAGTAAGCGGTTCGTCATGCGTGGTGAATCCATACACGGTGTCGTCCGTGCGCTGGATACGCATGCAGATCGCGATGCGCTGGAGCGCACCAGTCATCTCCGCCTTAAGAGCGATGCTTACCGTCTTGCTCATTAGTCGCGTACCTCAATGATCGGGATAGACTGCCAGCCTACCAGCAATTCCCCGCTCGGCATACGTTCGATAGTTTCAGAGCGCATGGCGTCTGTATCGAAACGGGCATGGACGTCAAACTCCCCATACCACGCGGATGGAGAGCCGCCTTCCACAATGCCGCTCGAGTAGCTTAGCGTTCCGCCGCCGGTAATCGTAATCGTACCGCTGACCGGCTTGGTGATTTTGCGGTAGTACGTCTGACCTCCGAACGTATAGACTTTATACATCTGCATCCCAGTCGGGCTGCCGGTGTCCGCCGTCTGGAAAATACCCGACCCGTTCGCGCACTCAAAGTCCGTCCAGTCCTTGAATCGGAACGAGTGCGCGCGGCCCTTGCATACCAGGAAGAACGCCTGCAATTTGCGCCATGCCTCTTCTCGACGCGCGGCGTGCGCCACGTCGAACCGCATGCGCTGCTGCGTCCAGTTCTGGTTGCGTGTTTCGAAGCCGCTGGCCGTCACCACGATATCGGTCAAGAACTCTGCGCCACCTTCGGCTCCCAGCGAGATCTTGGTCGGAAACCGAATGTCCAGGAAATTGGCGCTCATGTCAACGATCCTTTATCGCGCGGATAATGCCGTCGCGAGCCGCCGCGCCGATCTGGCGGGCAGACGCCGTAGTGGTCGACTGCGGCACATTGATGTTGACCGTAATGCCGCCCGTGAACATTTTCTTGAGCTCTTTGTTGGGCGTAACGGAGGAGCCACGCGGCAACTGCACCAGTTCCGGACCACGCTCGCCCACGAGAGCCATGCCGCCGGGGTGGAATGCCGTTCCATCGGCGTACGGGAACGGCCCTGCCGGTATGTTACTGCCGATAGTGCCGTACCCCAGACCCCCACTGCTGCCCCCGAACATCTGTGAGAATAACCAACTGAGTGGATTGCCCCCACTGCTGCCCCCGAACATCTGTGAGAAGAACCCACCAACCCCGCTCGCCGGCCCGCCTTTGCCGAACAGCGCTGTCGCGATGTTCTGGGCGGCAATGTCGGCGATTGCCTTGGTGATGCTTTTGGCCATATCCTTGAAGGCTTGACTGATGCTCTTGGTGCCCGTGACCACATCCACCACCGAGTTGGCGAATTCCTCTGCGAACAGTTTGTTGAACTTATCCGCCACCAAATCGGTCTGCGCAGCGACCTTCTCCAATTCGAGTTTGATCTGCTCCGCCTTGAGCATGTCCGCCGGATCACGTGAACGTTCTGCAATGGCAACGTAAGCGGCTGCGATCCGTTGCAGAATAGCCAGCTTTTCCTTGTTGGCTGCCGACGTTTGGTAGAGCGTATCCAGTTCGGAGATTGCCCCGGTTGCCTGCGCGATACCGAGCCGCTCTTGCGCGATTTCGGCATAGCCTACTGCGATCGAATATTCCTTGTAGACGTCAGTCAATTGGCTCTGGACTTCAAGCTGTTCCCGGATAATCGCGAGCTGGGCCTGCCCTTCCAGGTTGTCACTGGAACGCAGCAGATTGCCGAGCGCACGGTTTTGGATGTCAAAGCGCAGGATTGCCGCTTCCGCGGTATTGCCTTTGATCTCCAAAATCTTGGCGTTGAGTTCGATCAGCTGATCGATATAGGCTTGCGTAGCCTTCTGGCGGTCGCGATCCAAGCCGGCGGCGTTATTGGCTGCGTCGCGGCGAGCGTTATCTTGCTTGGCACGCACGTCGTCCAGTTTGTTGCGCAGGTCTTCTTGATCGGTCAGCTTCTTGGCCGTCTGGATACTGCGCTCGATGGCCAGTGCTTCTTGATCGTAATACGCGAGTGTGCTCTGCAGTGCTTGATCGCGTGCATCCTGAAGCTGGTTATAGTAGCTCTCAACAGAGAGCAAACCGTCTTCGTAGGTATCCCGCAGGAACGACTCACGCCCGGATAGCAGGTCTTTCTCACGAGCAATGCTGGCTTCGAGCGCCTTGAGTTGACCATCCAGGATCTTGCGGGTCGGATCATCGACACCACCTTTGTTCTTCTTGGCGTACTTGTCTCGGATACGCTTTTCGATCTCGGCATCAAACAACGGCCCCAGTTCTTCTTTGGCCTTGGCCAGTTCGGCGTTCAGCTTCTCGGTATCAGTGGCGAGATCTTGCAGATATTTCTTGTACTTCTCTTTCTGCCCACCCTCTTCGATGACTCGTTGCACTGACGACACCGTGCGCAATTTGTTGGCAAGCCGATCCGCCATCTCGTCCAATGTGATCGCTTCTACCAAGTCGGCACGGCTACCGGTCTTGCGCAAAGCTTCGGCGCGAGCGCGCAATTCGGCGAGTTTCTCGGCTCGTTCACCGCCGCCCCGCGCAAGCGCAGCTTCCGGCCCGCCGCCTTCGATCAACCCCGCACGTTGTTTGAGCTTTTCGATCTGCTTGTCCAGATCGTTGACAATTTCCTGAGTGCTCCGAGACATCGCGTTCTGGGCTTTGACCGCTGCCTCTTCTGACTTAGAACTCCAAAGCTGCCATGCGGCAATGCCGAGACCAAGAGCGGTCGTAACCGCACCAATCGGCCCGCCCAGGAAACCCAGCGCACGGCTGAGTACCTTAGACGAAGCGGTCGTACCCGCTTGCGCGGCGGCGAGTGAAGCTTGTGCGGTCGCAAGCTGGGCAGTGGTCGCTGCTTGCGCCTTACCAAGCATCGCCAAGTCCGCGATCAGGGCGACCGTATGCGCCCGCGTAGCTGCCGTGCGGACTCCAGTTGCTTGCGCGGCCACCAATTCGGCCGAAGTCTGGGCGCGGGCGGCGACAATCGTAGCTTCTGTTGCCTGGAGCCGTGCGACTTCAGCCGCAACGGCTTCGATCTTTACCGCGCGGTTGGCCTTGACTGCGGCGGCTTCGGCTACCGTAGAGGCGATCGATTGCTCGATAGCAATAACATTACGCAAGAATACATCAGCGAGCTTGGTCGCGCCAAACCCGAGAGCGGCTGCGATCAATACGTCTATGTTCTTGGCGATCAGCAGGATGCCCTTCGC
Organism: Candidatus Hydrogenedentota bacterium; assembly: GCA_020847495.1. Classification (GTDB taxonomy): domain Bacteria; phylum Hydrogenedentota; class Hydrogenedentia; order Hydrogenedentales; family SLHB01; genus JAHDWY01. The sequence goes on from JADLCA010000463.1 coordinate 31,045, forward strand.
CAACACCGTGGTCTGGCCCGCCGATTGAAATGTTGTACCGATGAACCGTTGGAGTTCGTTCTGTGCGACAGTCATCGCACCCGAAATCGTAACCGGGATCTTTGCAAACTCCGCGTCGACCCGCTCCAAGCCCTTCGAGAAACCCTCCACAAAGACATCGGTAGTGATCTCGCCTTCGTTGGACATCTCCCGCAACTGGCCAACCGTCTTGCCCAAGCCGTCGCCCAAGGCCCGCATGATGCGGTTCGCCTGCTCGTTGACGGTGTTGAACTCTTGTCCGCGCAGCTTGCCCGCCGCCAACGCTTGAGACAACTGCACAATGGCACCGCGCGCAGAAGTACCCGTAGCCCCGCTGATGATCAATGCCTTGTTGATCCCATCCGTAATGCGCAGCAGGTCGCGCTCGCTTACCCCAACGTCTTGCGTGGCGTTCGCGAGTTGGTAGTACAGATCAACCGTGCCGGACAGCGATTGACGAGTGTTCTGGGAGATACCAAACAACTGCGTCTGCAGGCTGGCCAGATGCTCTTGTGAACTTGTAAAGATAGACAGACGAGCATTAGCGTTCTGATACTCGTCGGACAGGCGCACGAGTTCGCTCACACCAAAGGCGCCAACCGCGCCCTTGAGTGTACGCTCCAACGACTTGAGTGAGCCAGCGTGCTCGTCAACCGCGCGGGTGGCCGTGCGCATCGACCGTTCGGTCGTGGTAGCGTACCGCTGCGCTTGCTGTTCCGCTTTGCTCAGACCGGCGGTGTAATCCCCCGCATCCAGACCGAGACGGACTACCAGAGAGCCAAGAGAACTAGCCATTTGTGCGCTTCCTCTTCTGTCCGATCCGAATTACCTTGACCCCGCCTGCCATTGCCCCGATTACTTCCGCCCCGGTTTCGGCGGTGTCTTGCTTTTGCGCTTGCTGTACTCTTACGTCGAACAAGAAGTCTTGAACGCTGTACTCCGGGCCGCCCCACAGCCGCGCCAGCAACGACACATGCAGTGTGAGTTGAGCCATGTAATACTCCATGCGACGCAACGGGAGCAATTTCGCATGACGGTACAAATACCACTGTTCGAACTCAGCTACTGGCATCTCCCGTTCGAGCTGAGTGACTGTCTTACCAAGCGCCAGCGCCAGTTCCATCTTGAATTCCTGGCGCGGGGTCAGTTTGGGTTGATGGCCCCCTTTGCGTCGTGACCGTCAGCGGCATTGACGATCGCATGGAACACCGTCTCCGGCTGGCGGGCCAACAACGCAATCAACCGCTCCTGGACGTCCAGCGGGAACCGCTTGCCTTGCTCGTCGCACAGCAGCCGCGCCACCGACGGTGCGAAGAACCCGTTGGGGGAATCAGCATTCGCTTCGCGCACGGTTGCCATTTGCTCGAATTCCAGCACCGTACGCTTACGAACGTACAGCGTACCGACACCGGGAACGGCGACCGCGATGGGCCGCTCCACAGTGCCGGCGTTGACTTCCAACTGCTTCAACAGTTCTTCGATATCCATGGCGATGCCTCCCGTGGGCTACGATGTTATTGTGATTACAGCACGAAGATCGGGCCAGTCAGCTTAATCGTCGCCGAGCCGGACCACACACCGTTCACCTGACCGGACACGCTCTGCTGTTGCACCGTGCCGATCATGATCAGCGTGCCGCCGCTGCCGGGGAACGTGATCTTGAACGCCAGTTGCGTACCGGCGACCTTGGCGGTGCGCAGGGCGGTCTGCACGGTGGAGTTCGGAGCCGCGTTGTAGTCCAGTTGCAGCGTGCCCGAGTCCGACAACCCTTGCTCGAATTCCTTGGCCGTCGAGCAGATGGTCGTGACTTCGATCTGATCCGCCGCACCGTCTTGCTGGTTGGCCCCGGTCAGTTCGCAGAAGTTCGAAAAGTCGACCTCCTGGATGATGCCGCCGCTGGTGTACGCATCCGCTTCCGTGGTGTCTTCGCCGGCCAGTTCGAACGACGTACCCGCGACGACACCGTCAGCGACGTACAGGTTGTCGTTCAGGTTGGTCATGCCGGCCACCCCGGAGATCTTGACGACGCTGCCGTCGACGAGCGGATGGCCGGTGACGGTCACGACCGCCGGATCGGCTTGCGTGATGGCCGTGATGTTGTTCACCGGGCTGGTGCCCAGGAACCCCGTTTGCACCTGGAATTGCGAACCGTTGAATTTGTACCGCAGACCTTGGGACATGACTTGCTCCTTACGTTGAAATTGCGAGGGAGATTACGGACTGCCTGCCGGGGTAGAACCGTAGAACGTGTAACGCAAAATACCGCGATAAGTTTTGGTTTCTTCGTCGTACTCTTCCTGGTAGAAATCCCGCGTGCAGGGCGGGTCAGTAACTTCCAGAACTGCAACCACAGACGTGACCAATGACTTCATCGCGCCGTACGTGCGCGCAACTACGTCGATCTGCACCGTAGTGTCGTCTGTGTCCTCGTCATCGGTGCCGTCGATGGTAGGCGGGTTGACCGCTCCGATCTGCTGGTAACGAATCGCCGGCCATGTCGGGTAATTGAGACTCCCAGTGCTGGTAGACGGCGGGTTGATCAGCTCCTGCGGGAATTGATTGGGGTAGCAGCGTCCGTTGACCAGAGTCTGCAGAGCGGTATATATCACGCCGCTGATCATGGCCGCACCTTCGCCCGTTGAAAAATACGTTCTTCCAACTTGGCCTTCATAGCATCCGTGACCTTCTGTAAATTCTCGCTCAACGCAGGCTCGATAAACGGTCGTGCGGGTTGCTTGACCGTACCGAGCTCGTTAAACTTCCAATAGAAGGTGGGCGGGTCCATCAGATACTTCTTGCCAGCGCGCCCTTTGCGTACGTTCTCACGAGTGTTGGCGTACACGCCGAACACCTTGAACACACTCACTGCACGTACTTCAAAGCCGGGTCGGCTGTTGACTTTGTCGCGCAGGCTTTCGATGGACTTCTTCAGCTTGCCGCTTTTGACCGGAGCGTTGCGTCGAGCCGCCAACACGATCACCCGCGCACCGGCAGTGACCGCTTGCCGGACCGCCTTTTTCTGCATGTCTTCACGCATGCCCGCCAGCGCAACCCCAAGCGGTTGCAGCCCTGTGACCTTGAACGAGAGCCCCTTAGCCATCGTTGACCCCACTCTTGGCCATGATCTCGACTTCGCGTTGCTCCAGGTACAAATGGGCGACGCTAACAAAGTTAAAGATCGAACCTTGGTGCTCGCCGCGGTGAGCGGTCGTGATCTGGCTGGTAATGTCGTTCCAACGTACCTTGATACGCGTATCCATTTCGCCAGCAATCTGGTCGCCCAACAAGCGTTCCCGGCCGCGCATCGGTTCGATGGATGCCCACACGGCGCCGATGGTCGTCCAGGTGGGCACCAGTTCGCCGGTCGTCCCATCCTGCGCCATGACTGGCGCTTGGATGTTCAGACGATGCCGCTTGGCGCCGATCTGCATCACGCCATCCCGCGTCGGAAGCGCTCCGGGTACAGCAACGCTTTGACGCCCATCTCGATTTCTCGAGGAAGTTGGCTCAGCGTCTCGGTGTTGGATCTGTTCTCGTAGAAGTGAGTGAGCAACAGCAAGATCGCGGCCGTGTACGTGGCGGGCATGCCGAGTTCAAACGGACTGGCTCCGTCCGCATCGTAACCTGCATTGAATCGAATACGAACAGCATTGGGGCGGTCATAAGTCGCGGGCCAACCGGAACCAGGAGCCGGGAACAACCGCCCTTCGTCGGTGTATGGATCGAACGCGTACCCGGTCGGGCTACCACTCAAGTCAACATCTAGGTTATTGGCATCGGCATAGATCACCGAATTGATCGAGCGGGCGGGGCCGATTGGGAACCGGATGTAATCGTATTGCGAAGAGTACAGCGCAACCGGATAGTCAGAGTACCCCCGCACTGGGAAGCAGCGCAAAGTGAGTTCGTATTCTTGGTATGCGAGCGCTCGCCCCGAGAGCACTTCGCAATGCTGTCTTGCGGCCGGCAGGTAGACCGATTGAATCAGATTGTCATCCGGGTGGGACAACGGACTGCCATAGAGGTCAAGCCGCAGATGATTGCGGGCAGTCTCCAGCGTGATCGGTTCCGCCGCAGAACCGAGCGGGCGCGCGCTATGCCGTAGCAGTGCTTCTCTGTACCACGAAGGCGTCGAATATGTAGGCATTTCTCACCTGCGGGGCTGGATGGGTGACATTATACCGGCTGAGTTCTATTGAAAGCAACTCGTAAATTACTGGGCGTACTGCTCACATGCTCGATACCACAGATCAGCATGTTCGCAATCAGGCAACAACTCCGGAGTGCCGAGCGTATAGTGAGCAATCGCCGGGTTGGCCGGTTTCGGCTGCATGCCGACCAGCCAGTTCCAATCCATCGGGAGTTCGCCAATCTCGTCATCATGCAGCCAGCCGAAAGCGTGCAGGTCGCGCCCCGGCCAACTGTTCAACGTGGTGATGTTGAGTCGCCGATTGGCCGGATGATCAACGTTCCACAGAGTCACTGCTGACCAGAGTTTGCGAGGGTAGGCTGTCTGCACCTGCCCGTCCATCTTCTTGCCACCTACGTTGCCGACATCGTGCTTGACCACTTGCACCGCGTAACGCGAATCAGCCAACTGCATGAGTTCTTGGGCATCTCGCAAGAATACCATATCGCAGTCGGTGAAGAGTGCCCATCCAGTATGTGCGAGCAACGGCGTAAAGAATCGTGCAACCGCGAACGAGGTAGCTTGCGGCGCGTTGCTGACTAAGTCCCACATCTGGCCGCGTCGATCTAACGGACGAGTCAGCAGCCCACTCGTACGTAGTGCATGCTCGTACAATGGCAACGGGGCAAAGCCATGAGCTCGCGCGGTCCCCATCGCGACGTCGAAGCTGCGTTGCTCCCTGTCTTCGTGCCCGATGTAAACCCGCATGTCAGTCCACCACGTAAATGTAGGGAAAATTGTCTTTGCCGCCTACCCGACGACAACAGGCGCCGCGTGCATGCACCGCGCCCGTCTTGCCGTACCACCGAGCTTCTCGAGCCTTGATCTGGCCTTTGCACACGACGCACCGCGCTTCACCGGGGCCACCATGCAGCACCGTCGCTTCCAGCTTGTCTTTCAGTGGATCCATGGCTAACTGTAAGCCACGCATTCTTCGCACGGCGTGCCGCTCACGTCTTTCCGCAGATGTGCCTCACGCAGCGCCGCGAACTCAAGGCTGTGCCACGCTTCCATGAACGTTTGTTGATTGAGATCACCCATGCGCCACCGGCCGTCTGCATCGAAGCAGCACGCGGAAAGATAGCCGTCTGCCGTAACGTGCCCTTCGGTAAAGGCGCTCCAGCACGGCAGCGGTTCACGCAACGCGCCGAGCCGTCCTTGATTGCCGGCAGTCGGCTTATAACCGAGTTCGGCTTCACGTTGCGTAGCGAGCGACCCCATGCTGTAAAGCGGCAACCAGTAGTGTTCGTCCACGTAGGGGCGCACCCGCTCGCTGAGCAGTGCTTCCATCGCGACCTGCTGCGCGCCGTCGTACTTGATGCTGCTGGCGTAAATACCACACTTGAACTTGCCGGCCGCACGGACTTCGCGTGCTCGCTTGATGGCGTCCAGTGCGTCCTCATACAACCGCGCCTTGACCCCCATCACATCAACGAATTGCTCCGGGGTTGCGGCGTTGACGCTGAACTTGAGCGAGTCCAGCCCTGCTGCCATGACTGCTGCCAGCCGGTCCCACGTACACAGGCTCCCATTCGTCGTCAAGAATACGTATGGGAACCCAATCTTCTTGCACCACGAGATCGCGCGCACCAGCAGGTCCGGCGCCATGAACGATTCGCCGAGGTAGAACACGCCGATCTCCTCGACCCCGGCATCGCGCATCTGCTGCGTCATGCGCATAAACAGATCGAAGTCCATGTCGCCGGTCGGCTGCTCCTTGCGCGTGCGCAAGGCGCAGAACCCGCAACGGTAATTGCACCGGCCGGTCAGTTCGATCTTCACCGACTTGGGCGCAGGCGGACGCGCGGAATAACGGTCTGCTGTCACCAGTGTGATTGCATCGATGCGTTGCGTAATGGTCATGAGGTTAGCCGTCCGTCCAGTAGCAGGGAAAACGCACATCCGAGTTCTTGGCATGCCGAAAGCAGTTCGGCTCGAACACATGCACCGCCCCGTCCACGCCGTACGCGCGCGACTCGTACGCCGGAATCGTCTGCCCACACTCGATCGATGCAACGCACAGCCTTCGGGCCAGCGTACAACTTGCGCAGTTGCTCGGCGATAACGGGGTCCGCGATCATCTCGGCACCATCACGTAGTCACCGCTCATCTTCTCCACGCAGCGGTAGCCGAACTCCTTCGTCAGCCACTCCACCGCACCGAGTTCCGGCAAGCCGAACTGCTGCCCGCGCCCCGGTTTCTGCTCCACGCAGATCACCGGCAGGTCGCGATTGATGATACGCGCCGCGCCCTTCAACGCAAACAGTTCATACCCCTCGCAGTCCAGCTTAATGAAGTCCACGTCTTGCACCTGCCCGAACGTATCAAGCATACACAGCGGGATGTCGCCCGCGCCGCCCACGCGGGAGTCACCGGAAGAAGTCGGCGCAGTCACGATGGACACGCGCCCTTCGTGATCACCGAGCGCGCAGGCGTGGAGCGTCAGGTCGTGACCGGCGCTCATGCCGGCGAGGTTCGCCTGCCAGCACTCGCGGTGCGCGGCGACAGGCTCGAACGCATGGACACAGCGAAACCGCTTGAGCAGTTGCATCGTCCATAGCCCGACGTGCGCGCCCACGTCGACCGCGGTGCGGAAGTCCTTGACGTGTGCCAGCGCGGCGCGCAGTTTCTTGATCTGGTAAGTGCCACGCCCGTCGACCATTTCGCCATTCTTGGTCATCCACTCGGTCAGATGTGTTTCGCCGTCGGGAAGCCAGATGCCTTGATGCTTAATCACTTGTTCAATTCCTCCATGATTGCCGAGCGAACTTCTTCTATAGTGATTGCATCCATAGACGCCTTGCACGAAGCGCACGGCATCCGTGATCCGCACACTGCTGTGGTCTTACGGATATTGCGTTGGCTTGCGTATCCGGTGTACGCAGGGGCGATGAACTCGGACCAGAGCACGATAGCCCGCGTGCCGAGCGCCGCTGCGGCATGGTGCAGCGCCCCTTCCGCGCCAACAAAAAGACGCGCACTGGCGAGCACGCCGAATGCTTGGCGCACCGTGGTCGGGACAAAGCGCACGCCTTGCAAACGACGCGTATCCGGAACGCCGATCTGCACCCAATGCACGTCCAGCGAGCACACGAGTTCCTGCCAGCGCTCGAACGGCCACGCCTTGTTACCGTCCAGCGCTTTGGTGTTCGGCTCGATCACGACCGCACCCGCACTGATCACAGCGCCTTGCGCGTGCTCCTCGTGTGTGAGATATAGCTCTCCCGGCTGGATGTTCCATGTTTGCCAAAACCAGCGCTTATCGGTCTTGGATCGAATATATGGACGCGACCCACCCGCATTGACTAACCGCACCAAGTTTACCATCTCACGTGGGGTGACTTCATGCGGCTTCGCGATGCGCGGGTTGTTGTCGAACGCGTCGGACCAACGCAGCCGCCCCATGCGGTCGATAACGGCCACCTTCTTCCCGGTGCGCTCATTCAGTTCCCGCACCTGCGCCGTCGCCATGATCCAGTCACCGAGGCCCATTACAGCGTTTCCTCCAACGACAGCATCCCGCGATAGGAGCACTTCGCCGCGTACACGCCGAACAGCGTTTGCCACCATTCGATCGGGCGGACGGTAACGTGCAGGTTCGTGATGCCGTCTGGAAAAAATTTCTTGGCAGGGCGACAGCAGATCGACGCCCAGAGGAACAAGCGACTGTGCGTCATCATGTAGATGATCGCATCCTCCAGTTCGTGCTCCGGGATGTGCTCCATTACGTCAGAGCAGACAATGCCGTCGAACTCCTCGTTCGGGCGCGTGGCCAACGCTGGGATCGCGGGATCGTACAGACGCGGCTTCGGCACCTTCCACCGCTGGTGCAGGAAGTAGGGCGCGTCGTACGCGACGCCAGCACCGGAACCGTAATCGAGCAATGTCACCGCGCCGCTGCGCTTGATCATACCTTGCACGCTGCGCGCGTGGATCAGCAACGACAGCCCACGAAAGTTCTCGCCTTCCGCCGTCATCTGCCGATACGCGTTGACCAACTTACCCTCGGGCATAGTATCCGATCCACTCGTCATAGGTTCCGTGCACTACGTCGACTAATGACAGCCCAGCATCACGCATCGCCACGCCGATGTCGTGAGGCACATAGCCGGACCGCTCGTCCCGGATCACTTCACCCGATGCCGGGAGTCGCACCACGCACAGGCTTTTGGTGACTGCGCCGAAGCGATGTGCGGCTGCGCTCGGGTCCTTGAGCTTGTGCAGGATCGCAAGCAACAGCACGACATCAAAGCCACCGTACGGCGTGCAATCAGTCGGGTCCCACACATTCGCATCGGCATGGAATAAAGCCAGCGGCAACCGCTCTTGATCACGCAACGTTCGTGCGACATCCAGATGCGCAGCCACCCGCTCGACCCCGACCGCTTCGCGTGCGCCCGCGCGCAAGAACTCCATGGCGATCAAACCTTCAGCACACCCAACATCGAGTACGACGCCACCTTTGGCAGCGACAACAGCAGATTCGAGTCCCACCATCTGCTGCTCCAGTGTGCGGTCGCCCCCGCGCCCCGGCGTGCTGAACCAACCTTTGCTCATGCCGACTGCTCCTGCTGCTGTTGCAAGTCCGCCCAGCATTGGCCGTAACGCATTTCGTCTAGTGTCCATTGGTTGTCGGCGAGTACATGGAACAACTGCTCTCGCGCAGGGTCGGGGGCCAGATGCGGTTCTTCCAAATCATCGAACAACGACGCGCAAGGCGATGCTGCGCAAAGCTGACTACAGAACACCGGGATACCGTGATGCAGCGCCGTGATCGCCGCAGCCGATGAGTGCGTGATCAAGGCGTGCGCGTCGAGCAAGTCCTGCTCCAGTGTTGCGGCAAGTGCACCCTTATCCGGAGACCAATCGCGCAAACAAACCGGAAGCGATGTAACACGGTTCAGCCGTCGGATCGTATCGCGACACCAATCACCAGGGTACTTCACGATGTTACGCATGAAGTGATCCGACTGCGGGCAAACGACAATGTGCTCCCCCTGCGCGCGCCACGGCCGAATCGGCGACAGGTTCAGCGTGCGGTAACGTGCACCATTTGAAGTTCGATCACGGCGCACGTATTGCAGACCGTTGCTGGTCACACGGAAGTAGTGCTGCCTGGTCGCGTCAAAGTAACTGTTGTCGCAGTAATAGAACGGGGCGCCTCCGTGCGCGGCTCGCTTCACGGCCGCATCATACAGGTGCTGGTTCGAGGCGTCGACACCGTAGAAAAACGCGGGAACGCCCGGCGTCAACCCAGCCAAACCCGCCCCCTTCTGCATGACGACCCCGCCGCAACCCTCGACGAACGCACGGCAAATCTCCAGCGACTTCGCCTTGCCGGCCACCGGATAAGCGATCACCATTGGATTCTCCCCGCGCGGGCAGCATCGCGGAACAGCACGAACGGCTCGCCGCTCGCGAGTTCGTCCACGGTCCACTGCGCCCACGCCATGTCCTCCAATGCCTGCTGTCGCGCGCCGTCGTTGCGGAGCACGGACTGCTCACCGTCGCGCCCCGGCTTCAACCGCGTGGCGGCATGTTCGCAAATCCAATGCGGCGCGTCGTACACGACCGGAATGCCGCGCAGCAACGCCTTGACCCCGGACGTGGACGACCACACTACACACAATTTCGCATTCGTAAGGTCTTGCTCCAGCGTCGGTGCTTTAGGGTCGGGCTTGTTGCCGGGGTGCACACGCACGCGGGCCGGTTGCGGACTGCGCTTGGCCGCACCTACGTGCCAGTTGGGAGGAGACGCCATGCTACGGGAGCCAATCCCTCTCTGCCCGCACACCAGCGCGTGCCCGTCCGGCCGGGACACCCACGGCGCGGGCGTCAGCCCAAGCGCGGCAAAGCGTTCCGGTCCGCCGCGCGGCCACCATCCGCTGCCATTGTGTCCGTGCGCCGCAAGGGCGTAACGCTGCCGCCCTTGATCATCGCCGCCAATGTAACCGTTCTCAGCAACGAGAACCGTGCCTCCGTGCGCTTCCCACGCATCGGCCATCTGCTCATTGGCACCATAGCGGTTCCAGATCACGAGAAGATCGTCCGACTTGCGCGCACCGCCGCGATCTGTGACGGCGTAACCCGCACGTTGCAACCCGGTGACAAAGGCATCACGTCGGTAGTGCGGTTGGTCGCGAATCAGGCAGATGGCGGTCATGCCGTGCCTCCCAGCGCGGGCGACAGGTCGGCACGCGGAAACACCGCATCAGGGATCGCAGTGCCCGGCGAGCAGTTGACGATGCGCACGCCTTCGTCGCGCAGGTCCTTGGCGAGCGCTGCAAAATGTTCAATCCAACGCGCGTGAGGCAGACTTGCCTTGAGCGGGGTCGGATGGTCACCGTGCCAGTGCGTACCCTTGCAGTCATAGCCGAGCAGCACGAAGTCCCGCACGCCTGCATGGAACGCGAGGTTGATCGACTGGAAACCCGACGACATCCCTTGGTGGATCAACCCCGGCTTGCGCGACAATCCGCGCGCCCCGACACTCGCAATGTGGCCGAGGCCGTACTTCTGCGCGGCCGGCTTGTCTTGCGTAAACAGCAGCGTGGTCGGCGCAACCGTCGCAATGACTTCCTCGTAATACGTGTCCCACCACTTCGTGTCGCACGCATAGAGCATGTCCGCAAACGGCGCACGACGGAAGCTAGTATTGATTGCGATCACGCGGTTGTGTGGCGTCTGCCCCCACCATGCCGCAACTTGCACGCACTGATCTTCGGTCAGGCTCGGCCCGCCCGCGATGATCACAGCACGGCAACCCGTCCAATTCGGGAACGTCGTGCGCGAGAACGTAAGCGACGGTGCCTGCTCCTGCGCAACCAGCACCGTCTCGGCCGGGCGCGCGAAGCCCTGTGCGAGCAACTGCGCGCGGTACTCCGGATTGTATTCGTAGAACGACTGCCCCGGTGCGATCTGAATCGAACCGGGGATGTTCTTCAACGCGACCAGCAACATGGCTCCTCCCAGAGCTGTGAATGCGTCTACTTCAACGACACGCGCGGCGGCTCGCGCTTCTCCTGTGATGCGTCGCGCCCATCGCGCCCATGCTTGACCGAGAGTCGCCATGCGTCCGACGTCCCCGGCTTGTCCTGCGTATTGTCTTGCGCAATCCACATCGAACCGCCGGAACTGACCACGTCACCTTGCGCGTATGCCGTACCGTCCTTCCAGACACCTTGATCGAGCAGTGCTGGGACCACAAGCGGGACGGCCTTCGTTTCGTTCGTAAGCGCAAGCGCCAACTGGAACGTACGAGCATCGATTTGCGCCACATCGATTCCAGCGACGCCAGCAACGACGCATTCCCAGCCAGAGTCGACCATACCCGCACGCTGCTCCTCGAACGTCGGCAACGGCTCCATCGGATCGGTCGTGCGCGCAGCGCGCCACAACCCGCCGCCGAAACGCAGCCACGTGCCCTTCGGGTACACGCGCCCGACCTGCGCCGAATCATGCACAACGAGGTCGAGCGCATCCTTTCCGTCCATGCCATCACGACCAGCAGGACCCGGCTTGCCGTCGCGGCCGTCGCGGCCGTCACGGCCATCTGTGCCGTTGTTGCCGTCCTTGCCATCGACGCCATCGCGGCCGTCCTTGCCGTCGACACCGTCCTTGCCGTCGACACCGTCCTTGCCATGCACCGGCTCTGGCACCATGATTTCGATGCGCTTGACCTCTTCCTCAACCTGTGCTGCGAGCAACGAATGGAAACGACCGCCGCCCAGCATTGCGTCAAGCTCAAGCGCGATCAAGGACCGCGCCTCCTCGGTCGGGAGGAACCCGCCTTGCTCGCCCTTTTCGCCACGTTCACCTTGCGCGCCGGGAGCACCGTCCATGCCGCGCTCGCCTTGCGGGCCGGGAGCACCGTCCATGCCGCGTTCACCCTTCTCGCCGCGCTCGCCGATATCTCCCTTCTCGCCTTGCGGGCCGGGGGCGCCATCCACGCCGCGCTCGCCTTGCGGGCCGGGTTCGCGCGCCAGCGCGATCAACCGAGTGTCGACATCAATAGTGCGCGCGGCTGCGGCATCCAGAAGCGTTGACAACCCCTGCATTTGCGATTGCAACGCCAACAGATCCTTGGTAAACTGTGCAGCTAACGCTTCCAGTTGATCGTGTGCGCGCTGCTCCGCCGCTTTGACCTGCGCAAAGATCATTTGCGCAAGCTCCTCGACAACTTGATCCAGCTTGTTCATCGCGCGGCTTCCTTATGACAACAGTCCCGCCGCAAGCATGCCAGCGGCGCACATCAATAGAAACTCGTCCTCGTCCAAAAGTTGCACGAACGTCGGCAGCACGATGCGGTACTGTGGCTGTGCGAAAGCGTTGAGCGGAGGCTCGACCGTAAGCGTAATAGACGGCCCCCACCAGTCGCTGCCGTATTGCGCCGCTCCGAACCACGGCGAACACCACCACTGCTGCGGCCCGCCGGACCCTGCGGGCCAACGTCTCCCTTCTCCCCCACGAGTCCACGCGGACCCGGAGGTCCGAGGTCGCCACGCGGACCCTGCGGGCCACGCGGACCAGGATCGCCGTCTTTCCCATCGAGACCATCGCGTCCGTCACGCCCGGACATCGCTCACCCCGAATCGCTCTTGCAGCTTGCTCCGAAGCGACAGCATCAACGCGCGCACTTGCTCCTCGGCAGTGTCTTCGTCGTCATCTACTGGCGGAGCGGGCAAAGCGGGCGACGGAGCGGCAAGCGGGTTCGTCGCGTCGCGCGCAGCCAGCGCCGCCAGTGAGTAGTTCTGCTGTTGCAGGTATGGTGTCTCGCCACCCTTGACCGGCGGCAGATTCTCGCGCAACCGCGCCTCGTTCGGCGCGAGCACGCCGGCGCCCACTTGCTTCTGCGCCACGTCGGCACGCGTCGCCGGATCCATACGCAGCAATCCTTCCAGATCGAATTCGACACTGTATACGTGATCTTTGACGCCGTACAAATTCAAGCCATCGTCCAGCAACGCTTCGATCGCTTCGATGTGCGTCTGCAAAGTCTGCGTATAGTAATCCTGGTTCATCGCAGACACGTTGTTGAATGTCGGGTTGGCGCCACTCGCGATCTTGTGCAGCGGTACACGAAAGCAGCGCGCCACGTCTTCCACAGTCCAGCGCAGTTGCTCGATCAGTTGAGCGTCGGTAGCCGGGATGACCATCGGTTGGTACTTCATATCATCGCCGGTGACTAGCAATCGTCCGATGCGCCCGCCGGAAAAGTTGGCTTCGAAATCTTCTTTAAGACGTCGGGCGGTGTCGTCACTGATCGAACCGGGTGCAGTCAGTTGGCCGCTCGGCCGCGACATGTTCTCAAAGAACACAACACTATTGTGCTGGATGCGGATGCCTTGCGTGGCTGCTACGCCGCATGCAAAGATTGGAGATACGCCGACCAGCGGGTGGAATAGTGTCAGCCCGCGATCATGGATCACTTCGCTGGCAGGCAGTGTGATGTCCAACGGTTGCTGTGACAGTTTGTCCGCGCGGATCTGATAAAACACTTCGCCGTTGTCCGCTACCAGCGGGGTCACCATACGCGAGTCCAACACGTATAGCGCGGTGACAACTCCGCGTTTGTCACGCTCCTTGACCACGTACGTGTTGCCGTACAGCATCTTCATCGTAAGCCACGAGATGATGAACTGCAACATCGTCTGGTAATGATTTGGCTTGCGCAGTACCGGCGCGAACGGAGTATTGCGCGTGACTTCTTGCCAGTAGCCGCCGTTGATCTGCTCCATGATCCGCAACCGCAGCTTGGCTACGTCTTCTGCGATCAACGACACACAGGCGAACACTGCGGAGAACGCCAGCAGGTTCTCCTTCTTGTCGGGGGTGATGTTTTTCTGCCATGCGCCAGCGAACGGTTCGCGAATCGCACTGGAGAACCATCCCCAGTAATTCGGACTCGCCGCTTGAAGTTCTTTGCGGAACGGCCACGTGAGCTCGTACCCGAACAAATTCATGGCTTGGCCCGCAGGTCCCGTCGGTTGTAGTAGGCGCGTTCCAGCTTCTGCCGGCGTTGTTGTTCTTGGTCGCGGGCGAGTAAAACCCGGTCGAGGTATGACCCCCGACCGGGTTGTGCGCGACGTTGCTTGCGCTGCTTCACGACGTCACGCTACGCCAGATTATGACGTGTGCATGTTGTCGATGTAACCGACGCCGTACGACCGACGCCGCGACCAGTTGATGACTCGCTCGCACCGGATCGCCATGCTGTTGGTCTGGAACATCGAGACCAGTTGCGCAGCGGTCGGCGTCGCGGACGAACCGGACGGGGCCGAGTCCATTTCCAGCGACGCTTCCGTGGACACGTCGATGGCGATGGCGCCGTCGTCGGCCAGGAACACTTCGCTTTGCTTCACCAGCGCGACGATGCTGCCCGCCGACGTGCTGTGCGGCACGGCGTTCGACGTGATCACCGGCATGCCGAACCACGTGCCGCCCATCATGTTGATGCCCGGATAGGCGAAGTTCTCGCCGCCGGTCGTGCGGATCATCGACAGGGCGAGTGCGGCATCGGGTGTCATCACCCAGACCGCGCCGTCCAGCGAAATCTCCTGAGTGGCGAACGTCGCGAGGAACGCCTTGACGTCCGTCTCGACGTTCGCAGCCGTCGTCCACGCTGCTGCCGCCTGTCGCACGTTGCTCGCGCCGTTCAGCACCGACGCCGGGTTGACGTTGGCGACTGCCGCGACACCCGGATCGATGAACTGGGCATCCAAGAAGTAGCGCATTTCGCTCGCGAGGTCATCGCGCACCATCAGTTCCGCCGAGGGCGACGAGAACCGCGCGAGTTCCTGCGTGATCACGACGATGCCGGCAGCCTTCGCAAAGCCGAGCGTGCCGTACGACAGTTGCAGCTTGCCGACCTTCTTCGCGGCGCCCTGACCAACCCAGCCCACCGACGCGCCGGCCGACTGCGTCGGGTAGCGCACGTTGAACGGCACGCGGCGCAGGCCGGGCATCTTGCCGATGATGGTCTGCGGGCGCAGGTACTCGACGAACTCGCTGGTGAGGTTCTCGCTGTAGACCAGCGGACCCGCCCACGCGGCGTCGC
Source organism: Candidatus Hydrogenedentota bacterium (assembly GCA_020847495.1). Lineage (GTDB taxonomy): Bacteria > Hydrogenedentota > Hydrogenedentia > Hydrogenedentales > SLHB01 > JAHDWY01. The sequence continues at coordinate 46,308 of JADLCA010000463.1, forward strand.
TCGTGGTGCCGGCAGCGACCGCCGCCTTGAGCGCCTCGACCACTTCCGGCGTGGACGTGTTCCACTGCTCGGCGTACTTGATCGCCGACTCGTAGTTGCCCTTGCTGAACGCGAGTGCCTTGGCGTAGCGGGCGAGGCCCATGCCCTTCGGCAGATTGGCGTTCGGGCGCAGCACGCCTTCGCCCGCGCGCACGCGGCGCGACGTATCTTCGGTCGTGCCGGCGCTCGTCGGGACCGGGGTCGCCGTGTCGGCGTTCATCTTCTCCAGCGTCTTCAGCCGCTTCAGGTGACCGTCGATCTGGCTGACTTCCGCCTCCAGCGTGTCGTACTCTTCCTGCTTGCCGGCGTCGAGCGTGGCGCCCTCCGCGTCCTTCATGAGTTGCGTCATCGCGGCGACGTTCGCGGCTCGCTTCGCCTCAAACCCCGCGATCTGCTCTTTCAGGTTCATGTTTGTTGCTCCTTGCTTGGGTTGCGGGATGTCCGAAGCGCCGGACGACTTGATGCGCACCACGACGTTCCGCTGCGCCGGCTGACCGGGCGCGGTCGAGCGCAGCAGTTCCTCGTCGATGCTCTTGATGGTTTGGATCGTGGCTTCGCTGTTGGCGGGGATCGTCACCGCTGACAGTTCGAGCCATTCCCACTTGGTGAAGCGGCGACCCCAAGTGCCCTTGATGTCGCTGTCCTCGATGCTGCGGAAGCCGATGCTCAGGCCGCGCACGAGTCCAGCCTTGATCAGTGCCCATGCGCGGTCGATCTCCGGCAGCACGCCGCGCAAGATCTTCGCCTTGATGGCGATGCCGGCGTCGGTCACCTTTGCACTGATTACGTGACCGAGCGGGTCACGTGCGCTGTGCTGCCACAGCAGGGGTAGCGGCAGTTTGAACTCGGCGCCCTTCGGCTCGACGATGTCGCCCATGCGGTCGGTCGTCGGCGTGGACGCGATGCCTTCGATGACGCCTTCCTCGTCGTTCACCGCTTTGATTTCGAACAGGCTGTACGCCCGGATCATGGTCACGGCTGCCTCCTATCCGAGTACGAACATCTGGTACTCTTTATCCTTCGTTTGCGGAACGACAGCACGAGCAAACGCCATGATCGCTGCGACCGCTCCGTCAATCTTCTGGTGAGGCTTCGACTTCATTGGAGCGAACAGTCCCTTCTTCGTGGGACGAGCAACGACATTGGACATACACCATGCGGTCATCTCGTTACCATCGTGGTGCAGCCTCCCGTCTTTCAATGCCGATACAATCTCATCCATCGGCACTGCGAAATTCTGCGGTTGCTGCACGAACTCTACCACATTCTTAACGCCTTCCGCAAGGAGGGCTTGCGCCATCGGCGTACCGTTAAACGGGTCGTAAATAACCTCGATCGGGCTAATCCGCCGGGTGTCTGCAATGATCTGTTCTGTGATCAAATCGAAGTCAACAGTCGCACCCTCAGTCTGAGTCAACAGCCCCATGCGAACCCACTTGCGATAGTGTGCTGAATTCGGGCCTGGGTCTTCCACGGTCTCTTCCGGCAACCAGTACCGACCGAAGAGGTAGAAGTGGGGTTTGCCGTTGATCTTCTTGCGATACAGACGTTGTTGGGCGCATAAGTCAGTCTTACTAGCCAGATCGATTGCGATCCAGCGATCAACGTTCTTGTCCGCAGACAACTCATCCTCTTCCAGCATGGTGTCCGCGGCGAGATGCCACAACTGCATGTTCATCCAGGAATTCAATACACTGCACCAGACATTCAAGTGCTTCGTTTTGAACTTGCCCTGTTGAACTGGGTTCACCAGCGCGGCGCGTTGCTGGCTCAGCAAAAACTCCGCGTCCACTGAGATTCCATAGTTGGGGTTCGCTTTGATCAACGACTTGGGGTCGGCCCAGTCGTCTTCCTTGTCGATGCCGAAGATCACCCCGAACAACTGGTCGTTCGGAAACACGCCATCCAGCACCTTGCACACTTCCTCATGCTTGTCGTAGCATGGACTGGCGAGGTTGTATCCGGCAGTCGTAATGATCAACATCAACGGCTGTTCCCGCGCGCCCATGCCGGTCTCCATCGTATCATGGAGATTGGGCAGGTCATGCTCGTGAAACTCGTCAATGATGGCGCAGGATGGCGAAGAACCGTCGCCGGGGTTGCCGATCAGCGGTTCGAACTTTGACCCCTTGTGGTCGACAACCAACATCTTGGCACGCGGCTCGGCCAAGAAGTGATCTGTCAGCAGGGGCGTGCGCTCCAGCATGAGTTTGGCGGGCTTGAACACTTCCCATGCCTGCTTCTCGGAGGTTGCCCCGGAGTACACTTCTGCCCCGAACTCCCCATCCGCCAGGAACATATACAGCCCAATCGCCGCAGCGAGAATAGACTTGCCGTTCTTGCGTGGGATCTCCCAGTAGGCGACTCGGAACCGCCGTTTGCCGTTATCCTTGCGCAGCCAACCGAACAACACGACGACCAGGAAGCACTCCCACCCTTCCAGGCGGAGCAGTTCGCTGTGAGCGGCCCACTTCCCTTTCGTGTGTGGTAGGAACTCGATGAACCTGCAAACCTTGGCCCCGACCGTCTCGTCGAAATAGTACGGGAACGCCTTGTTTTTGGCGCGCTCGATATCGTCCAGATGGCGCTGAGCGGCCCGCCGCACGTACGGGCCGGCGGGCACCGCTCCGCTGATCACATCCCGCGCGTACTGCGCGGCAATTGCTGCGTGATCGCGCTTAGGCTGCGAATTCGCTGAGCGGGTTTTGCTTGCCATTGTCGCGCTTGACTGCAGAAACCTTGGAGCGGGCTGACGGCGTCATGCCCAGTCGGTCCAGGCCGGAGTACAGCTTGCCGATGAGGTTAGGGTGGACATCACCCTGCTTGGCCCGGAACTTGCAGAGCAGCACCGCCACCATCTCGACGATCGATTGGTCCGCGATGGTCAGGACATCCTTGTGGCAGATTCGAATGATGTACGAGTACACTTCCTTCTGGGGTTCCGTCATCCAGTCGGGAGGGTCGGGCGGCAGAGGGTCGGTGTTCTGTGGCTCGTTCTCACGCCCTTGGCGGGCGAAGCGGCCGGGGTTGGCCTTGTGTGTTCCATGCAGTATTGCGACTTTGGTCGGTAGTCTCGCTCTGGCCATGTTGTGATCTCCTATGATTGAAAAACTCCGTTCACTGTGACCCCTACCCTGTGATCCACATTCGTTGCCGCGTGTAAAAAGGCCCGCGCCCGGTTTACGCCGGGGCATGGAAAAATTGTTCCATAACCCCCCGGTTATATAACTATATAGCTATGCGCGTATATGCCAACGGCATTGACACAATGCGGCAAGCATACCGCGTGCCAGCGCTAGGCGCAAGCTACATTGGCATGGGCTTTGCTTTACGCGTGCGCGCGTAGCACATTGCGTGCCAATGGGCTTTGGCATGGCGCTTGCTTTACGCGTGCGCGCGTAGCACATTGCGTGCCAATGGGCTTTGGCATGGCGCTTGCTTTACGCGTGC